>JBOGJF010000069.1:0-3487 GCA_050747785.1 Vicinamibacteria bacterium | reverse complement strand
AAACGGATCGATTCGCCCGAGATCTCGACCGACCAAAAGAAACGATTGCAGGAGCCGCTTCCTGCGACCCTCCCGGCCTCGGGGAATTCCAAGGTCGCCTCGACGGTGTCGAGGGCGCCCTCACCACCGAGGTCCTCGAGCCGCCAGGCAGTTCCCTGCAACTCTATCCTCTCTCCCTCCGCCCCACCTGCCCCGCCGACCGCCCAGAGCTCCACTTCGGTCGGGTTTCCTTTCGTGATCACGGGAGTTCCCGCCGCGGTGGCGAAGAGGATTTCCCCGGCGCTACGGATCGCCGCCTTCACCGCGTAGTCGTGATCCGCGACCACCCTGCTCGGGTCGTAGCGGAGCTCGAATGGGATCGGCACCTGCCGACCCCCGGATGAGACTGTCGTCTCGGCAAGGAGCGACTGGGCCAGGATCAGCGGCGACACGTCGGTGATCCAGACCTCGACGACAGCGTCGGGCGGGAGAGCCACGCGCTCCCGGTAGCTCACGGTACCTCTCACAACGCCCTCCTCGCCAGGCGTCTGCCCAGTGGGACCGGCCGAGCTGTCACAACTGAACAAGACCACTGCTAGAAGCGTGGCCAGCGGAAGCCAACGGCGGATTGTCATGATTTCGTTCTCCTCAGTTTTCGGGGACCCTTCCAACGCATTCGCATCAATCATTGGCATTGGGAGCTTCCGTTCGCAAGTCGACCGAGTGAGGACCTCGTTCGAGAAGGCCGTTCGCCGACGACTTGCTATTGGCCCGGCCCCGGTGCTATATCGCGTCCGCGGGCAGACCCCGTGCGCGGACGCCGTCCAACAGTACAATTCGAGTCGGCGCGGCCGAGTCGCCAACCTGATCCTCCGGCGCCCACGCGTTGTCCGGGTATGCGAGCCTCGAGCTCGAATCGGAGGAGGAAATCATGTTACAGAGCTTCTTGAAAGTCGGGGGTCCGTTACAGGCTCTTCTTGGTCTTGCTAGCACCGCAGCGCCGGGACTATCCGGAGCGTTGGGCACGGCGACAGGAGGAAGCGTTTTCAACATCCTTTCGGGAGGCGTTCTCAGCTACCTGGGCTTCGGAGCCAACCCAGCGCTCCAGGCGCAGGGCGCCAAGATCATGGGAGGGCTCAATGTGCTGGTCGGCGTCCTGAACGCGCTGGGAGTGCGTGAGCTCGCCGGCTTGCCCATCAACGAGGGGAACGTGGCGACCCTGGTGAACCTGGGGCTCGGCGCGTGGGGGCTTCTCGCCGGATTCATGGCAAAGAAGTAAGATCACTACGGGTCGACGTCGTTCGGATTGGCCATTCTACGCGGAGCGTGAGCGTGAGGAGGACCGCGGTTATCATCTTGTTCTTGATTTCCAACGGTTGCCAGCCGAACCAAGAGCAGACGGAGAACACGGGTGCCCGGAATAGGTCGATGCCCTCCAACGTGTCCCAAGCCGCTCCAGACTTGCTCGTCAATCGTGTGTGGACTGGAACCGATGCGGGTGGGCCGCCGGGTGTCCTGAGAATCTTTCTCGCCAACGGTACGATGGTCCTCGATTCGTGCTGGGAAACCTATCAACTCGTCGAGTGGCGGATGGTGACGAATACCAGCCTGGTCTGGCGTGAGGGTACGATCGACGTCCCAGCCGAGATTCTGGTCTTGAACTCTGACGAGCTCGTGCTGCGTCTGGATTTGCGCGGTGGAAGCGAGGAACTCCACTACCAGGCACCATCCGTTCCCTATCTTTGTCCCGACATACCCCGATAGGAACACGGCGAGGAGGGCCTGTTGGCAGCATTGTGAACCTGCCAATGTGGGTACCAGGTTTCAGCACTGCGTATTTCTCAATCGATCGTTATGACGGTGAAAAAGAAGGAGCCCGAGGCGAAGTACTATACGGTGGTCAAGGGCGACACGTTGTCAAAGATCGCAAAGCAATACTACGGCGACGCGATGAAGTATCCCGTGATCTTCGACGCGAACAAGCCGATGTTGACCGACCCGGACAAGATCTACCCGGGACAGGTGCTCCGGATTCCGCCCAAGTAGAGAGTCGGCTAATTGGGGTTGGAACTCAGCGCTGCAGTGTCGGCATCTCGAAGCGCGCGTCGTCCAGAGTCGGGTTCACCTCGACCTCTTCGACCACGATTCTAAGACGCTGAGGACGCCCCACGGCGCCGGTCTCGATCAGGTGGGGGAAGCGGACACCTCCGACCTCCCGGTAGTCGTCGAACGATGTCTCGATCGCGATGGGATATCCGCGCACGAGGCGTGTCGTCTCCGTCCGAACCAAAAGAAAGGACTGGGCGTCGAGATACTGATACAACCGCCGGCCGTTTCGAAGGGTCACGTCCAACTTGTAGACCTCACGACCGTCGAGACTCTCGTTGCCGGAAAGTGACACCTGGTGACCCTTGGCTTTCCAATCGACGAGAGGGCCCTCGATATCGGCCTGGTCCGCGGTCTGGGTCGCTTCCTCGTCCGGCATGGGCTCGGGCGCGAGGCTCCCATCGAAGGGAGACACTTTCCAACCGCGTTCACCATCGAACGCATAGACTCCCGTCACACCCTGGTAGGTGAACTCGGTCCGAACCCGGTCGGGCCGCTGGACCTCGCGAGCTACCAAGGCCTCGCGTCCACCGCCCCCCGTCACGCGCCCGCTCATGCGGACGGAGCGAATCGCCCGTAGGTTCTCGATACCGCCGAGTGCCGCCACGTGCCGCGCCAGAATCTCATCGAGGGTCTGGGACTCGGCGGTCGCGACCCAGCCTAGCGTCGCCAGGACCCATGCGATCCGCAGCCGCATGTCTGTCTTCCTTCCTTATCTGGGAGCCCGGGCCGGCAAGGTCGTCGGGCGCGTGGTGTACACGATCGTTCCAGGCCACGCGGCCGGCCCCGTACCCCATCCCCAGTAAAGGGGAATCCCCTCTTGCGGCTCCTGAGCGGCGGCATCCGCCTCCTGTGCCCGCGCCTCGGCTTCTCTCGCCTGCGCTTCTGCTTCTCGGGCCCGCGCCTCGGCTTCGGCTACTCGCTGTTCGCTCTCCCGCGCACGGTCCGATTGCGCCGCGGCCGATCGATTCTGCCGAATGGCCTGCCGCTCCTCGGGTGTCATCCACTCGCCCTCGAACTGGACGTAGCCCTGGGCGCGGTAGCCGGCTTCCTCGCTTACCCAGCGGCCATCGACCTGTACGTTTCCGAGCGCGTCGTTCGCTTCCGGGTCGTTAGGAGCAATCGCCAGCACCCGCCCATAAGCCTGCCGCGCCTGAGTGTTGAGGCTTTGAGACCTGGCCCATCGTCCGAGCTCGCGCCACCCTTCGACATCCTGCGGTCCGAGCGCCGCGGCGCGCTTGGCGTACTCGTCTAGCGACGAGGGTCCTCCGACGATGCGATCCACGTTGGCCATGGGGACGTCGATGGTTCCCGCTCCGACGTCCACCTGAACCTCGGTCTCGGTTTGGGTCACGATGCGACCGGCAACCTTCCCCCCGCCCTTCAAGTAGACCGTGTCGGC
>JBOGJF010000068.1:0-2939 GCA_050747785.1 Vicinamibacteria bacterium | reverse complement strand
GGTGTAGCTCTCGCCGGGAGCGACGCTGACACCGTCAGGGAGAAAGACGCGACCGGGACCGAAGAGGTCGTCGCTATCGTCGAGTGCTCCAAGCCGGTACCCCTCTGCCTCCGTCCAGACGGTGGCTCCGGTGTTCTGCATGGTGACCGAGGCGAGGTAGCTCTGGCCACAGCTCAAGGTTGAGGGCAGGTCGGAGTCGATGACCGCCGCATCGTCCCCCTCCTGAGCGTCCGCATTGCCGGCGCCAAGCACGAGGACGGTGGAGAGAACCAGGCCGATGCCGCGGCCCTTTCCGAATAGTGGACCGAGCCATCGCGCGCTCGAAAGCTTGTTACGAAGTCTAGCCGCAGGAGCCCCACAAGGCTTCATTCGGAGCATATTCGCCTCTCATGCCCACGGAATTCCTGCTGGAGGAACGCTTGGCGCCTAAAGGCGGCTGATTTCCGTCGGCGATAGGATTGTCTCTAGCACCGAACCCTGTGAAGATTAGTGTCGTACTGGACAGAGAGGTTCCGCGAGAAAGCGTGATGAGCGAGACCTCAGCCGTCGCGCAGGCGCCCGACGCTCGAGCGACAGGCCTGGGGGTGGGACCCCAGGACATTCGATATCGTGTCGATCCCGCGCCGCCTCGTTCGACAAAGAAGAGAGACTGGTCAGGGAGGAGATGGTGAGCGCGACGAGCCCTAAGGGAATTGACGAAACGACCGCCTGTGGCTCTCACCAGGCAACGCGGCGCGACTGGATCGGCCTCGCCGTCATCGCGCTGCCCTGCATGCTCTACTCCATGGACCTGACCGTGCTCAATCTGGCGGTGCCGCACCTGAGCGCGGAGCTAAAGCCCAGTAGCTCCCAACTCCTGTGGATCGTGGACATCTATGGTTTTCTGGTCGCGGGATCGCTCATCACCATGGGTACGCTGGGCGACCGCATCGGCCGTCGTCGGTTGCTTTTGATCGGTGCCGCCGCTTTCGGCGCCGCGTCGGTCCTCGCCGCGTTCTCGACGAGCGCCGAGATGCTCATCGCTACCCGCGCCTTACTCGGCATCGCGGGCGCGACGCTCGCGCCGTCGACCCTATCCTTGATCCGGAACATGTTTCTCGACCCGGGCCAGCGTACATTCGCCATTGGAATCTGGGTCACCAGCTACTCGATCGGCGCCGCGATCGGTCCCCTTCTCGGGGGGATCCTGCTGCAATACTTCTGGTGGGGCTCGGTCTTCCTCATCGGAGTACCGGTCATGCTGTTGCTGCTCGTATTGGCTCCGGTGTTGTTACCCGAGTTCCGCGATCCCCGGGCGGGTCGGCTGGACGTCTTGAGCGCAGTCTTGTCACTCGCGGCGGTGCTGGGCGTGATCTACGGCCTCAAGCGGATGGCGGAAGCGGGCCTGGGATGGTTGCCGATCTTGGCCGTCCTAGGCGGCCTGACGGTCGGGATGGTTTTTGTCCGGCGGCAAAGGATGCTCGCCGACCCGCTTGTCGACCTGCGTCTTTTCGGGGTGCCCGCCTTCAGCGCGTCCTTGGCCACGTACACTCTGGGCACGTTCGTCGCCTTCGGAGCCTATGTCTTTATCGCCCAGTACCTGCAATTGGTGCTGGGCCTGCCGCCCCTCGAAGCCGGGCTATGGACCGTGCCCTCGATGCTCGCCTTCATCGCGGGTTCCATGGTGGTCCCGGCGATGGTGAGTCGGGTTCGCCCCGCTTACGTGGTGAGCGGTGGCATGGTCCTGGCGGCGGTCGGGTTCGGAATCCTCACTCAGATCGATGGTCCCTCGGGGCTCGCCGTCCTCGTGGTGGGCTCCGTGATCTATTCTCTGGGGATCTCTCCAGTGGTCATCCTGGCGACCGACATCATCGTCGGAAGCGCGCCGGTCGAACGAGCCGGAGCCGCATCGGCGATCTCCGAGACTAGCTCCGAACTGGGTGGCGCGCTGGGTATCGCCATCCTCGGCAGTATCGGCACCGCCGTCTACCGCCTCCAGGTGGCCGACGGCGTTCCTCCCGGCGTTCCCATCGAGGCGGCTGAAGCGGCGCGGGACACGCTCGGTGGTGCGGTGGCGGTGGCCCGCCTTTTGCCGGACGACATCGGGGCCGCTTTGCTCGATGCCGCGCGCCAGGCGTTCGCTCAGTCGTTCGAGATTGCCTCCGCGGTCAACGCCGGACTCGCGATCGCAACGGCCATCGTGGCCGCGGTCGTGCTCCGACGGGTGCGATCCGGTTCTGACTCGCGAGGGTTCACGCAGTAGCTAAGGCTCAGAACTTTGCCGACCTCAAACACGTAGTGTCCAAGATGGTGATGTTTCCCAAAAGAACGGAGGGCTTTATGACTAGACGACTGTTGGCTGTGACTTTGACCGTGATCGTGGGTGCTGCCTTAGCGAGGGTTGCCGCGGCGCAAGAGGCTACGATGCCGAAGCCCGGTCCCGAGCACGAAGCACTTGGCTTCTTCGCCGGCAAATGGACATTCGAGGGTGTGGCGAAAGAGAGTCCCATGGGCCCAGCGGGTAAGATCAGCTCCACGGAGTCCTGTGAATGGTTCGAGGGCGGCTTTGCTCTGATATGCCGGTCCGAGGGACAGAATCCCATGGGCCCCGCAAAGGCGCTCGGGATCATGAGCTACGACGCGGAGCGTCGGGCGTACACCTACTACGGTTTGGATTCCACGATGCCGCCCTTCACGGCCACCGGTGAGCGCGATGGCAAAGTTTGGCGCTACCACACCGAGTCCAAAATGGGTGATACGACTGTGCATACACGCGTCACCATGACCGAGACATCGCCGACGTCCTACTCCTTCGAGATGGAAACATCCACGGATGGAACTACCTGGACGCCGGTCATGCAAGGAAAGAGCACCAAGAGCGCGAGCTGAGATCGCCGCTCCGCGGTCCGACATGCGCCGGGCGTGGGCAGTAGCTCGCGCCCGGTGCTTCTATCAGGATC
>JBOGJF010000067.1:0-5086 GCA_050747785.1 Vicinamibacteria bacterium | reverse complement strand
GCTAGAAACGTCTCGCGAATTCCGTATGACCGGCTCCCCTACTGGATTCTGCCTCAAATGTCGAAATAGAGGGCGAACTCGTACGGATGCGGACGCAGACGGATGGCGTCGACTTCGTTCTTTCGCTTGTACTCGATCCAGGTATCGATGAAGTCCCTCGTGAAAACGTCCCCCTTGAGAAGGAACTCGTAGTCCTTCTCGAGGTTCTCCAGCACGACATCCAGCGAGCCCGGGAGCTGCTTGACTTTGGCTGCCTCCTCCGCGGGTAACTCATAGAGGTCTTTGTCGAGGGGCTCACCCGGGTCGATCTTGTTCTGGATGCCGTCGAGGCCTGCCATCACACAGGCCGCGAAGGATAGGTACGGGTTGCAGGTCGGGTCCGGGGTCCGGAACTCGATGCGCTTCGAGTTCTCCGAGCCGAAGTACATCGGAATGCGTACCGCGGCGGAGCGGTTCCGAGCGCTGTAGGCGAGGTTGATAGGGGCCTCGTAACCGGGCACCAGGCGCCGATATGAGTTAGTCGACGGAGCGATGAACGCGCACAGCGCCGACGCGTGCTTGAGGATGCCGCCGATGTAGTGCTTGCAGGTCGTCGAGATGTCGGCGTAGCTCCCCTTCGCGTAAAAGAGGTTCTTCCCGCCCTTCCACAGCGACTGGTGAGTGTGCATGCCGGAGCCGTTGTCCATGAAGACCGGCTTCGGCATGAAGGTCACCGTCTTGCCATGCTTCTTCGCGGTGTTCTTCGTGCAGTACTTGTACCAGAGCACCTTGTCCGCCATCTTCACCAGTGTGTCGTAACGCATGTCGATCTCGGTCTGGCCGGAGGAGGCCACCTCGTGGTGATGGACCTCGATCTTCACCCCCACGCTCTCCAGGTTCAGGACCATCTCCGAGCGGAGGTCCTGGTGGTGATCGGCGGGAGACACCGGAAAGTAACCCTGCTTGTAGCGGGGGTGGTAGCCCAGGTTCGGGTTATCAGGCGTACCCACCCGCCCGGTGTTCCAGGTTCCCGCCTCGGCATCGAGGTGGTAGAACCCGAAATTGTAGCCCTGGTCGAAGCGCACGTCGTCGAAAATGAAGAACTCGAGCTCGGGGCCGATGTAGACGGTGTCGGCGATGCCCGTGCTCTTGACGTAGGCTTCCGCCTTCTTGGCCACGTAGCGCGGATCGCGACTGTAGTTGGCTCCGGTCACCGGGTCTTTCACGTCGCAGATCAGCACCACGGTGGGTACCGCGGTGAACGGGTCCATCTGGGCGGTCTCCGGGTCGGGGAAGAGCAGCATGTCCGACTCGTTGATCGCCTGGAATCCGCGGATCGACGAGCCGTCGAAACCGATACCCTCCGAGAACAGCTCGGCATTGAGCTCGCTCGCCGGAATCGAGAAGTGTTGCCAGAGACCGGGCATGTCGATGAACCGCAGGTCCACGATCTTCGCGCCCTTCTCCTTTCCTAACTTGAGAACGTCACTTGGGGTCATTGCGCCTCCTTCAGGCACTGTTAGCGGAGCACCGATCGCAAGACCGGCGCCGCGGCGGCGATCATATCTCACCACCGAAGGTGACAACTAGCCCGAATGCAAGGGTGGTCTGGGAATCTTTCGATGTGTCGTCGTCCTCTGGGAAGATCGGCTCGTCTGCGAAGTCGGTCCGGTACTCGAGCCGCAGCCGGAAATTCTCGGTCATCACGTGGTCGCTGGTGAGGGTCAGGCTCTGTGCGGTCGTGCCGAGGGTCATGAAACCGCCGTCCGCGTCGTCCACATACTCCAAGCGGCCGACTAAGGCCCAGTCGTCCTTCATCTGATACTTCGCGTAACCGCCGATACCCCACCAGGAGACGTCGCCTTCCGCACCGTAGTCGAAGTTGGCCATGAGGCTTAGCTTCTCCTGCGCTGCCAGAATGACGGTGGTGTCGAAGAGGTGCCGGGTATCGGCGTCGGGCGCCTCCTCGCCGAACATGTAGTTCGCAATCCAGGTGAGCTCGGAGCTCGGTTTCACGGTCGCCTGCACGGCCAGGCAAGGGACGTCTCCGAACATCTCGCTGCTGTTGTTCCAGCCGTTCACCACGAGCCCGGCTAGGCTGAGCTTGTCGTTGACGGGTGCGCTGGCGCGGATGCCGACGTGATAGAAAGGAATGGCCAAAGTGAAGAGCATCGAGCGTGTGTAGTTCCAGTTGTCCAGCGACTCGATCACCTCCGCGCCGTGCGGCGTGACGAACTTACCGACGTCCCACTGCACCTTGCCCGTGAGAAGGCTTCCATAGGCCTGCTGGATATTCTTGTAAATCTCCTTGCCCTCGAGTCCTTCCGGTTCGAAAGAGGCCACGATGTCGGCAGTTTTCCCGAGGTCGAGATCGATGCGGAAGCCCGCTCTGCTCTCGGGAGTGACCCCCTTCGCGAAAGCCAGCTCGGCAAGACTGAGCGAGAATGCGTTGTGCTGCACGTCGAAGGCCCTATAGGTCGGGTCGACCTGGTTGAAGTTGTATTGGTAGTAGAGGTCGACGAAACCCGTGATGTTGATTTTCGGAGCCTCGGACGCGGGCGACGAGGCCGGATCCTGGGCTTGGACCGCCGCGCCCAGGGCCAACCAGGCGAAGACAACGAGTCCAAATCGTCTCAACGGATGGTTCCTGCGTGTCATGGTCGGGTCACTGCCGTGGTTCGATGTCATAATCAGTTCGCTCCTATTGGTTTGTTGAAGAAGTTGTACCGTGGCGACAGCGCCTTGACACCGGCGCCGCCTCCGCCAGATTCCTCTCTAGTGACCGACAACTTCAGACATGCGCGCGTGAGGCGAAGCCTGGGTAGGCCTCCATGCCATGCTCGCCCGTGTCGAGACCCTCACGCTCCTCCTCAGCCGAGACCCGTAGACCAATCGTGACCTTGAGCGCGTACCAAACGAGGGCGCACGAGACAGCCGTAAAGGCACCGACAGCCACGATCCCCTTGATTTGGGTGAGGGTGAGGGCGACACCGCCTCCCGTGAAAAGCCCGCCCTCCGTCGCGAAGAGGCCCACCGCGAGCGTGCCGAAGACCCCGTTGACGAGGTGCACGCTGAGCGCGCCCACCGGATCGTCGAGCTGGACCCGGTCGAAGAACAAAACGGCGAACACCACCAGAACGCCCGCGATGAGACCGATGATCACCGAGCTCCCGGTACCTACGAAGGCACACGGCGCGGTGATGGCCACCAGGCCGGCGAGCGTACCGTTCAGGATCATGCTGAGGTCGGGCTTGCCGAGGACGATCCAGGCCACCGCCGTGGCGGCCAGGCATCCCGCGGCCGCGGCCATGTTGGTGTTGAGGGCGACGGTCGAGATCAGCTCCACGTCGGCCGCCATCGTGCTGCCCGGGTTGAAACCAAACCAGCCGAGCCACAGGATGAGGGTGCCGAGCGTGGCGAAGCCCATGTTGTGGCCAGGGATGGGCTGGACTTTCCCGCTGGCCGCGAACTTGCCGATCCGGGGGCCGAGGATGATCACGCCGGTCAGCGCGGCCCAACCTCCGATGGAATGGACTACGGTCGAGCCCGCGAAGTCCTTGAAGCCGGAGGTCCCGAGCCAGCCACCGCCCCAGGCCCAGTGGCCCCCCACCGGATAGATCAGGGCGACGAGAGCGAACGAGAAGACGATGAAGCTCAGGAACTTGATCCTCTCGGCGACAGCGCCGCTCACGATGGTCGCGGCCGTCCCGGCGAAAACGAGCTGGAAGAAGAACTTCGCGGCCAAGGGCACGCCCGTCCAGTTCAGCGAGGTGAACACTCCCTGATACGCCTCGGCGGTTGCCGGGCTGTTGTCGGCTCCGGAGAGGAACCAGCCGGCGAGGCCAATGAAGGGGGTCCCGTCACCGAACATGAGGCCGAAGCCCACGACCCAGAAGGCCATCGACGAGACGGCGAAGACGATGAAGTTTTTCGCCAGGATGTTCACCGCATTCTTGGCCTGGCACAGCCCGGATTCGAGCAGGGCGAAGCCCGCGTTCATGAAGAACACGAGACAGGCGGTCACGACGACCCAGATGGTGTCGAGAGCGACTTTAGCTTGAATTAGGTCCATCACTCCTCCTTAGAAAATCCGGCGCGCGCAGGTACAGGACGCGGCTAAACCGCTGCCTCTCCACGCTCTCCGGTACGAATACGTACGACGTCTTCCACCGCGCTCACGAAAACCTTGCCGTCCCCGAACTTTCCGGTGTTGGCCGTCTTCAGCACTGCTCCCACTGCCTGCTCCACGAGCTCGTCGCCTAGGACGACCTCGATCTTGATTTTGGGCAGGAACTGCACTTCGTACTCGCTGCCCCGGTAGGTCTCGGTGTGGCCTTTCTGGCGACCGAATCCCTTCACCTCGGTGACCGTCATTCCTACGATGCCCACTTCTTGGAGAGCCGTCTTCACAGCCTCCAGAAGATGCGGCCTCACGATCGCTTCGACCTTTTTCATCATTCCTCCTTGCTCAAGCTTCGTGTTTGCCCTTCGCCCCAAGGGCGGATTGCAGCGCGTCCTCAACTTCCACGCGCACCTCCGCGGAGAGCTTCCGGCCTTCCGCGTCCGTCACGTAGAAGACATCCAGGGCCAGAGCCTTCTCGGTCGCGATCCGTGCGAAGCGGATGTCGAGCCCCAGCCCGGACAAGGTGTGGGCGAGGGTGTAGGCAAGGCCCGGCTGGTCAGGTGCCCGCACCTCTACCACGGTCGCCGTTGGCGAAACTTCGAGGTCGAATCGCACGCGCGGCTTCTTGGCGGCGCGCCCCCAGAGCTTGCGAGGACGGCGCGCCTTGGCCCGCCACCGATCCACCGCGTCCTCCACGTCTAGAAGACCCGCTGCCGCGTCCAACAGCGCACGACTAATACGCTCGCGACGGTGGGCCTGAAGCATGCTCAGACGGAACGTGTCGAGGGCTCGTCCGTCCCGGCGGGTGAAGACATCGACGCTCAGGATGTCGAGCCCGTGGGCGGTGAGCGTCCCGGCGAGGCTGGCGAAGAGACCGGGACGGTCGAGGGCAATCACGGTCAGCTCCGTCACGCCTCCTTCTTCCACGTCCGACCACTCGACGAGTGCCGGGCGGTCACCGAGCGACTGGAGCAGGCGAAAATG
>JBOGJF010000066.1:0-3322 GCA_050747785.1 Vicinamibacteria bacterium | reverse complement strand
GCTTTCTACGAGGCACGGGGAAACCCGTGGTCACCCGCACGCTCCGAGTCTTCCATCCCGACTACGCGGCCGTCCAGCCGGATGACCGGAAGAAGTTGGGCCCGACGGAAAAGCGCCTGACCGAGATGGGATTCAGGAAGGCCTGAGAGAAGTAAACGACGAGCGCCGCCGAGCCCTATCATCGGGATCCTCTGGTAGGCTCGCGCCAGAACTCCCTCCCGGTCCGCGGCTGCTCGGCCGCTTCGCTCTCGACGCCGGTCCGGTCGCTGGGCGATCGCCGAAGGCACTTACCAGGTGGCGCTGGGTCGCTCGGCGCAGGATCTGGTGCTAAGGGCCGACACGCACCTCGGCGATCGTATGTTCGGCAACTAGACGAGGCCCGCTCGAGGAGCCCTCGAGGAGCTTCGTCGTCTACCCCCGCTATTGCAAATCGAAAGATAACCTTTTAAAATGAAAGGATGTTAAAAAGAGCCATCGAGGCACGGGTGTCGGCGGGGCTGAGCCAATTCCCGGTCGTCGGCATCGTCGGTGCCCGCCAAGTAGGGAAAACAACGCTCGCCAAGGCGATCGCCGGGAAACGAAAGAACACGGTGTATTTGGACCTCGAGCTGCCTTCCGATCTCGCCAAGCTGGACGAGGCCGAGCTCTATCTGCAGCGACACTCCAAATCACTCGTCATCCTCGATGAGATCCAGCGTCGGCCCGACCTATTTCCGATCCTCAGAGCCTTGGTCGACGCGAATCGTCGAAGAGGACGATTTCTTATCTTGGGATCGGCCTCTCCGGACCTCACGCGACAGTCGGCCGAGAGCCTTGCGGGTCGCGTCGAGTACCTCGAGCTGGGGCCGTTGAGCCTCACAGAGGTGGCCTCCAACAGGGCCGTCTTTCCCAAGCTTTGGTACCGGGGAGGATATCCTCTCAGCTATCTCGAAAAGGAGGATCGACGTTCCCTGCGCTGGAGACAGGCGTTCATTCGGACCCATTTGGAGCGCGATATCCCGAGCCTCGGCGTTCGAGTTCCTGCAACGATGCTGAGCCGTTTCTGGTTGATGCTGGCCCATTCCCACGGCCAGCTGTGGAATGCGAGCCGGATCGCGGAGAGCCTCGGTGTTTCACCTCCCACCGCCCGTCACTATCTCGATATCCTCCAAGATACATTCATGGTGCGCCAACTGCGGCCCTTTCACTCGAACGTCAAGAAAAGGCTGGTGAAGTCATCGAAAGTCTTGCTGCGAGATAGCGGCCTTCTCCACGCACTGCTGGGTCTCGAGAGCTACGAAGCCTTGTTGGGACACCCGTCCGCCGGAGCGTCGTGGGAAGGCTTCGTCATCGAACAACTCCTTTCCCAACTCCCTTCGTCCTGGGAGCCTTTCTTCTATCGGACCAGCGCGGGTGCGGAAGTCGATCTCGTTCTCGTGACTCCCGGGCGCGAGAGGGTCGTCGCAGTGGAGATCAAGCTCTCCGCGGCCCCCCGACCGAGTCGCGGTTTTTGGACGGCACTCGAAGACCTCAAGCCTCAAAGGAGCTTCGTCGTCTACCCCGGTATCGACCGGTATCCGCTGCGCCCAGGCGTATTCGCGTTACCGGTCATGGAGCTATCGAGAGTGTGGAAACGCTGACACGACGTTTTCATCTTCTTGGGTCATGCTCGATCCCGCGTTTCTGGCAGAAGTCACCCGGGCAGTCGCAGTGCGGCATGTGCGGAGGCGGCAGGTTCAATCGCGCGAAAACCGCCGACACCACGCGATCGCACCGGCTCAAATGGAATCGGAAGATCTCCGCGCTCGCCAGTCCCGCCCGCTCGAAGAGCTCCGTCCGCAGCAGGGAGCGTGCCCGGTGAAGTCGCGTCTTGATGACGTCCTCGCTCACTCCCAAGCATTCCGCCGCCTCGGCGGTATTGAGACCCTCGACCTCTCTGAGGACGAAGCATGTGATACACAGATAGGCAAGACCCCGCCATTGCTGATGACCGGGCGGCTACCGTCAGAGCCGCTTTACGAATTCGGCAGGCGTGAGTATCGGGTACTTACTCCGGAGAGCCAGCAAATCGGCGTCACCCGTGACCAGACAGTCGGCTTTCGCCGTCGTCAAAGTGGCCAATATCGGCGCGTCCGAAGTGTCCCGCAGTGACTCGGCTCTCGACTCCTTCGGTTCAACCATTTCGGCACGAATAAAGAGCTGCTTCAGGAATCTGGTGATCGCCTCATCATCCCAACCCAGCACTTTGCGGATCTTGGGATACGCGAGGACCCTCCCAAGCTCACCTAGCTGCTCGAGAGAAAGGATGAGATCGAAGCGCGCCTCACGCCACGCGCGGACGGCTTTGCCCGGAACGCTGTCGGGATACATAAGACCAGAGAGGAGAACATTGGTGTCCAGGACAACCTTCACCTCTTGGTCGACTTTCGACGAGCAGCGGTCACCCCCTCATCCACCAGCGCTATGCCTTTCCGGGGAGGGACACGGCGGAAGGCCCTCGCCAGATCCTTGGTCAGGCTCTCGAACTCTTCGTCCAGTTTCCGGATTCGCTCGAAGAGGGCAATATCGACCAGTGCCGCAACCGGCTTGCCAGCCTTCGTGATCAGCACATTGCCTTTGCGATAGCGTACCTCGTTCAGCAGCTCGCCCAACTTTTGACGCACCCTCATGGCCGACGCTTCAAGAATCATAGTTATCTCAATCGTATCGATCCATATGATTATAGCAGCACGAGGGGCGAGCCGCGAGCGGCAATGACGATCCCTTCCCCTGAGGGCCTGGCGGAAATCTCTGAATGACCCAGACCCCGCGACCCACGAGGATCGACCCCATCACCGCGAGCTCTCGAACGCGCTCCTAGGAGAGCTCGATCAAGATCTTGCACGGGACCAAATGTTGACCCCGAAGGGGTCGGGCTTTCGACCTGGGCAACGTTGGGAGGAAGGCGAAACCATCTTGCCAAGGCAAGGCTTCTGTTGCAGTCGAGGCAGGGCCGGCACGGCTGCGCCCCTCCGACACATCAGGGCAAATCGAAGAGAGGAATCGCCATACGGTCGGCCGCCTCGAGCATGCGTCGATCATAAGAAGCCAGACGAACCGTTTGATTCTGATCACGCAGGAACTCGACGGAAGCCAAATGAAACGCGTCGAGCGTCCGCACAGCCAGTGGGAAGGGCTCCAGGGCACGTGACAACACGGGTGGAGCCAACTCGAGCAGAGCAAGGCGACCCAGCAAGAGGCGCAGAGACTCGCTATGTGACTTCGCAAGGCCCATGGTGTGGATCCTGTTCCAGGTCTCGTACTCGATGAGGCGGCTGGAAACGAGGGATTCCTCCCAAAGCGA
>JBOGJF010000065.1:0-8818 GCA_050747785.1 Vicinamibacteria bacterium | reverse complement strand
CGTATCGAGTGAGATGAGAATCACGTTGGGCCGGGTAGAATCGAGAGAACGCCGCCAGACCTCCGGGTTCCCCCAGGCGGGAGAACTGACGTTCGAGTCGAACGCCTCCCCACTCGTGGTTTCGAGCTCGATGGTGACCCGCTTGCCGGCGAAGCGAGAGAGATCCACGTCGGCGTCCTGCCATCCGCGATCCGAATAGAGACTGTCCGGATGGAGAACCGCACCAAATAGCCGCTGGCGCTCTCCTCCCAGCTCGATGAACACATCGAACTGAACCGGTTGCGTGATCCCGTTCGCGACACCGTAGGAAAAAGAAAAGACGGCGTCCCGCGGGACCTCGAATTGCCGCGAGAGGGTGTGGCCGGGCGGCGCCAGCAAAGCGCTTCGCACGTCTTGGCCAATGGTCACCTTCCGCGGTTGGCCCATCGCGGCCGCGAGACGGCCCTCGGGCATCTCGTACTTCAACCCGTCAACGGAAAGCACCTCGAGCGTGCAGCCGGGCGTGAACGCCGGGTCGATCCGGATGGAGGAGACACGGCCCACCCACAGGGGATGCCCGCTTAGGGAAAAGGCAGCGGTTCCAGTCGAGTACCCCCCATCCGGCTCAGCTGGATCGGTAAGCGAACGCTCCTCGGAGAAGCTTTCGTTCGGCCCGGACCAGTAGAGCTGGACCTGACCTCCGACTGGGCATTCTTCCGACGAGCCTCGTAGTTGGATGGAGATGACGTCGAGGGCACGGGCCTCCAGGTCCACCCCGCGAACCAGGCTGGGGCGGTGCCACAGGTCCGATGAGGCCGGGAAGACGATGCGAAAAGAATGACCGTCGAAAGCCGTTTGGAGATCCACATTGACGCCTTGCCAGGGTGCGAGGTCGTCTCGATTCTGGAACGTCCAGTGGAACACCGGAACGGGGTCGAGATGGCCGGTGCTGCTGAACTTCTCGGTCGGGTCCTCGTCAATGAATCGAAGGACGAGGCCGTCATCGGCGGAAGGGCCGCAGCTCGAGCCGGTGGCGAGGATAATCAGAACAAGGAGGAAGGGAGACCCGACCCTACGACCTTGTCGAAAGAGGAAGGGGAGCCGAGAGATCGACCACAGCCGCGCCCTCTCGCCAGCGCTGTGGCATTCCGGCTCTCGCTGGAGCTCCACACGCAGGATTTAACCATTCTCGGCGCTTCGAGGCAACAGCGTGTCTCGCCCCGGTCGTTAGGTCCATTGGCCCCGCACCTGGGGGCCGGGAAGGCCGGAAGCTCGAGTTGGCGATAAAGCACCGTTGTGCTAGTCCCCGACGCGTTCGCAGGCGGAGCTATTATTGTCACCGATTACGTATGTTCTCAATACGAATCTGCGCCGTAATGGGAAGACGATTACCCTCACCGTCGACCGCTATTAACCGAAGCTCATGAATGCCAGCTGACGCTGAATCCAAACCAAGTCGTACATCAAAACCAGAATGTAAGCTGTAGGGGAACTCAGTTAGGACTTCCCGGACGTCCTTCCGTTCGATATGAAGAGAGCCCTCCACCACGATGGGCTCTCTATCTAAGTAAGCCTCCAATCTAACAATGGGCGCATGCATAGAACTGTACCATCCCGTAAACCTCTGTCCGCATTGAACGGGAATGCCCGGTTTGGAGAGCCAGCTTTCGCGAGAATCTGGGTAGAGGTGCATATCCCCTTTGAAGTCAACGCGCGACTCGCAGTAGATGAAGGGTTGGGTCAATGCTGGTCGGGAAGGTTCCTCCTCCTCTTTCTTCCCCGTTTTTCGCAGTAAAGCCACTGATTGAAAGCCGTCAAGCCCTTCGCGAAATATAGCATCTAGGTGCAATATCTGTGACCAGTTTTCTATGATCCACTGATATGTATGGTAAACATATGGACCTCCATGTTCCCAGGCTTGGTTCTCCACGGTTGCTTCCATGACGCTCTCCTCCTCTTGAAAAGACTCCCCCAGGAAATATTCGTGCGCTGTCCGGCTCATATAAGATATTACGGCGATACCCTCGGGTTTCAAGATGCGGCGAATCTCTTCCAACCAACCTTGCCAAGTATCCGGCAAGTGAGAGAAAACAGAGCACGCATAGATACAATCGAAGTAATCACCCTTGAAAGGTAGCGGTGGGTTCTCGGAATTGAGCAAGAAATTGAAAGGTGGCTGAAAGTGTTTCTTCATCCAAGCAATACAATCTCGGCTTATGTCACATCCCCAAAATTCAGACCTCTCCGCAACGTTGGCAAAATGCCTCAAGACTCGTCCACTACCGCATCCAAAATCGAGTATTTTCTTACCTTCAAGCGAAAACCCTTGGGGGAGACAGAGCGTCAGACAAGACTGCATTCTCTTGCCCTGTTGAACGAACGCTTCACCTGATGTCCCACCCACGTACATTGCGAGGTCGTCAGGTGGTATGGGATACATTAGCTCATTCATCTTGATGATCTATTTGCAAAGTCGTCGTGAGTTTACTCAACTATCGTGCACCGGAGACGCTGTAGGCAGTCTCCGCGTTGGTGTGCACAAACCGAGTACCTCGCGCGCCCTCTTTCGTTCTCGCTCAGAACCGCTCGCTCCGCGACCGGCGAGTGTCTCTTGGGTCGGAATCAGCGACGGGCTCCATCCGCACATGACTTTCCACTCCAGTTTCTATTACGCGCCCGAAAACGCTGTCAAGAGCGTTGACCTGACAGAGACTGTTTTCCGTCGAGACCTGCGACACGCAGTCGTGAGCGCCCGGGATCTTTTGGCGGGTGCGCTCGCGTGCTGAGGTGGCTCGACCCGCTGGCCGCGACGAGCGAGTTGTACGGCAGCGATATCAGTGAGGC
Organism: Vicinamibacteria bacterium; assembly: GCA_050747785.1. Taxonomy (GTDB): domain Bacteria; phylum Acidobacteriota; class Vicinamibacteria; order Marinacidobacterales; family DATDRI01; genus CBDANW01. The sequence continues at coordinate 5,995 of JBOGJF010000065.1, read as the reverse complement.
GGCCGTCACCTGGTGCCAACGGCACTTGCCCTTCGCGACCTTTTCGACCAATGGGCCTTTGCCTCCGTTGCTCTACCCCGACGATTCTTTCGACCTCATCTTCAGCATCTCCGTCCTGACTCACCTCGACGAGGACTATCAATTTCAATGGTTGAAAGAGCTGAAGCGCATCGCCAAGCCCGGCGCCTTCATCGTTCAGACGGTTCATGGAATGAACCTCGCCAAGCTGCACCTGGCGCCCAAGGACGTCGCGCGCCTCGACCGAAAGGGTTTCCTTTATGGGAGAGAGAGCTCGTCTGGCGGACTCCATGGACATCCAGATTTCTATCAGACGGCGTATCACACGAATGCCTACATCGAGCGCGAGTGGTCGAGGTTCTTCCGCATCGCGGCGATGATGGCCCATGGTCCAGCCTATCACCAAGAAATGGTTCTGATGGAGAACGACGAAGCTCGAGGCGAGTCCCCGGTTTGCCGTGAATTGCCCATGATCGTCCTCGATGAGCCCCAAATTGCACGCGTCGTGGAGTCGAGCGAGATGATGGTGCGCGGTTGGGCGTTTTATCCCGATGGTCGAGATCTGCGACTCGATCTGTGGATCGACGGTAACAGAGTACGCTCACTCGACGTCGCGGACCCCCGTCCCGACGTCGCGAAGGCGTTCCCTGTCTTCCCCACCGCGGGCCGGTCGGGTTTTTCCGGCGTGGTACGCGTCGATGATCTATCGCATGGGCCGCATCGGATTTGGCTCACGAGAAGCGGCGACGACCTTCCTTGTGTTTCTTCCTACTTCCTCAAGCAGTGACCTCGACCCCCCCCGTCGCAGCATCGGCGATGGGCACCCGGTGGTATCGAGGAGCTTCCCGGGTGGCTCGAGCCCCTTCGTTATGCTATCATTTTGATAGCACAAGGAGACCTTTAATGGCTCAGGTATTGGTACGGGGTCTAAGTGATTCGGTGGTTGCCCGGCTGAAGAAACGAGCCCGAGACCATAGACGCTCTTTGCAGGCCGAGGTGCGGCTTATTCTCGAGCAGTCCGCTCGGCCGGACATGACCGAAGCACGGCGTCTGGCAGCGCGAATTCGCCGGGAGTTGGCGGGACGCAAACACACCGACAGCGGGATACTCGTTGCCGAAGACCGCGATCGATGAGTGCCTATGTTGTCGATGCCAGCGTCGCCGTAAAATGGTTCGTTCCCGAGTCACATTCTGAAGCAGCCGGCCAACTTCTAGAGGAGGGGAACGAGCTGCACGCACCCGATTTGTTGCTCCCCGAGTTTGGGAACGCCCTCTGGAAGAAGTTTCGTCGCGACGAATTGACCGAAGCCGAAGTCCACTCCGTGGTTGGGGCCCTGTCGGTCGTTCCACTCGCCCTCTATCCTTCCGCGATGTTGCTGGAGAGCGCGTTGATCATCTCGATGGATACGTCGCGAACGGTCTATGATGGCTTCTATCTGGCCTTGGCGGTGCTCCTGAAATCTCCCCTCGTAACCGCTGATGACCGCCTCTTAAACGGCTTGCGCGGCTCCTCTCTTTCCCACCACGCGCGTCACATCATAGAGCTCTAGAAATAGAGCTCTAGAACAGCCGCTTTCCCTTTCGACCCCACGCATCTCCTCAACTTCCCGGCGCTGCTCCCCGGGCGCTCCTCCGAATCCGAGGAACCTGTGTGACCACCTGGCTACTAAAAGGGGGATCTTGGAAACGAGGAGCAGAGTGATGGAAGCGAAGACGGTGCCGATGCGTGGTCTGGTAAGTTGCTTCGTGGTAACGATCGTGGGGCTCCTCGGAGCCATGCCCGCGAGCCCCCAAACAACGGTTCCCTGTCCGGCCCAGCCCGGCTTGGACCGGGATTACGTGGTCGCCGGAACGGGCATTGACCCCGTTCAGTACGCCTTCATCCCCAACGTCCACCGCCAGAACCTCATCGCGCGCTATGCGGTGGACTTCGCCAACCCAGGCACGGCGTCCTTCGGGGAGGACTTCGATCTCTACGATTTGAATGAGACCCCCATGACGGGAAGCGGTGCATTCTTCTACGTGAGGACAAGGGTGGAGGGTCTCCCGCTCTGGAGCCGGCTTCCCGCACCGAACATGCCTCACGAGCTCTTCGAGCTCCTCGCCGCGCATGCCTACGATGATTGGCAGGAAGGCGAGTCGATCGAGGAGAGATTGGCCGCGTACTACAACCTGCGCGGACTCGGGTACCGGGTCCAAAAGGTATTTGGAAACCGGTGGGACTTTCAGGCCGTCGGGTTGACGTCGGTCGAGTGGTTCAACCTGAAGGTCGATTGGTACTACACCGATGGCTCCTGGACCGGACTGCCATCCTACTTTCTGCGCGTCTATATCTACGACAACGACCGACCGCCGATCCTGGCCATCCGCGGGACGCAGCCGAGCCTCGGCCACGCGCTGGACTTCCTGACCGATCTGGATCCTATCGGCGTGGGCTACTCGCAGTTCAACTCGAATCGCTTGGATGTCGAAGACTGGCTGAAGTGCGTGAGCGATCCGTTCAGGGAGCTGGACGACCCCAATTTGAAGTATCAATATCGGCCGCACGTCACCGGCCACAGCCTGGGCGGCGCGCTCACGCAGTGGGTGGCCTCGAGCTACACGCGGTCGGGCAACCGGCTGGGCCAGATCGTGACCTTCAACTCTCCCGGGATCGCGCGGGACGCGTTTGGAGACGCGGGCACGGACCGATTCAGGGCCGACCGAGCCGACGCCGTGACCCACTACGTCACGTCGGGGGATGTCGCGAGTCTCGCGGGCCGCGCGTTTCTCCGGCCAGGCTCTCTCAACCAAGCCCAGGGCGTTCCCAACTGGGTGAGGTCCCGCTACATCACCGATGCGAACGGCCTCTTTGCGCCTCTCCTGGAGAAGCATTCGGTTCCGGTCATTGCGCCCGGTGTCTACAAGAACGGCGAGTGGAAGACCAATCCCGTGAATCCCGCCACCGGACAGGACTACTACACCGACGTCAATTGGCTGAGCGATCCTTTCTTCACGTACCTACCCGACCCCGACTATTTCGCCTACCTGGTGAGCGTGGCACAAAAGGGCAACGCGTTCGCGATCACAGCGGCCTACATGGTCTTCCGTATCACGGTCGAGAACATCCGCGAAGGGATCGGGGACGTTCTGGACGATGCGATCGATGCCGTCGATGCCTGGGAGGCCGCGAAGCAGTGGGGCCCCAAGGCGTGGGAGGCCATCATCAAGATCACGAAGAACATCGTGAGCGGAGGTCAAGGCTCACTCGAGAAGGAAGGCATGGTGTCCCTCTCGGGCGGTGCGACGAACTTCTGGGAGGCGGTCGGGCAGTGGCCGCCCGAAGCGTGGCAGGCGTCGGTCCAGTGGCCGGACTACGCCTGGACCGTCATGAGCGACACCTGGACGCCCGGGCACTGGTCGGCAACCGTGGCGCCGGATTTCCCTTGGCAGGAGACGCCAAACTGGACGCAGCAAGACTGGGAGAACATGACCGCGGCTCCGGTTCGCAGAATCAGCGGCATGGTCTACGACGATAAGAACGCGAACGGAATAAACGATCAGGAGCCGGGCATCGGAGCGGCCGTCGTGTACCTAGACCTCGATCGGAACGGCCGGCCCGACAGGAGCGACATTCAAACGCGGACCCAGGTGGATGGCACCTACACGCTCTTCACCACGCTACCCGAAGGGACGTACGACCTTCGCCAGAGCCTCGACGATCGTTGGGAGCCCATCGCTCCGGCGGACGGCAAGCATGTCCTCACGTTCAACGCGGATCCCGCTCAGGAAATCACCGGAGCCGACTTCGGAAACCAATGCCTCTTCGGATGCTCGGGCACACCCATCTCCCCCAAGATCAAGATAACCCGCATTACCAAAGACGCTTTTCTAGGGAAGGCGACGAAACTCGAGAACGAGGATCCCAACGAGTTCCAGATGGATCCACTCGATACCGGCATCTCGACCAGCGAATACGTGTGCAGCGTATTCGGCTACAAGGCCATCCACGGCGACATCGAGGAGTCTGGCCGGGCCGGTGAGATCATCTACGCCTACCTCGAGCCCAAGGATCTGCAGAACCCGAACGACACGACGTGGTCGCTCGCCGTGGACTTCAAGACCGGCTATCAGCGAAGTGATTGGTCCGAGATCTGGGACGTGGACATTCTCTGCCTGAGCCGGCGCGTCGCCTCCTACGGCGGCCCCGAGCCCGGGAAGCCGATCTTCGTCCAGAAGTTCTCCGATCTGAGACCCGACCGGGGGCACGATTCTGGGATCCGGACCGATCAATACGTCTGCGGCATCGGCGGCTTCAATTCTCACTTGGGAGACATCAACGAGAAAGACGTACGCGACATCATCACGGCGTACGTGACGCCCGTGAACGGCAATTGGAACATCAATGCGAGCTTTGCGACCCATACGACGGTGCCCGATAACTGGGACGTCAACCTACTTTGCGCGAGCACGAAGATCGCCCGGGTCGGAGACCTGAGGAAAGGCAAGTCGATCAGTCTCAAAGAGCTCCGGCACCTCGGCGACGACGTGAACGTCGACACCGGCCTCAGCAGCACGGACCGTGTTTGTGGCGTCGTGGGCTTCGCGGCTCTCCACGGGAACGTGAACGAGAATGCCACCAACGGCAAGCCTCTGCTTTTCGCCTACACGCACAGCGTGAACAATAGGTGGTACTTCCGTGGTGATTTCCGTACGGAGGGGGAGCACGAGAGCTGGGATCGCGTCAACATCCTGTGCCTCGCCAAAGGGGATAGCGTGGTCCCGCCCAACTACGCTCCCGAGATTGCGCCCATCCTCAAGCAGTACGTGACCCTCGGATTCGGGGAGACGGACGTGAGATTCGAGGTGAGCGCCGACGACGTGAACGACGACGAGATCGAGCTCTCCGCCTCCTCGCTTCCAGCCGGCGCGCAGTTCGAACCGAAGCGCGGCGTCAGCACGCTCAGAAGTACGTTCCGTTGGACCGTGCCGGATCCTGGCGAGATGGAATACCGTGAATACCCGGTGACCTTTGTCGCGGCCGACCAGGAGACATCCACCGCCCGAACTGCCGTCATCCGCGTCTGCGGCACCCGCATCGTGGACTGCGTGAATCTCCGCTACCTCCCGCGCATCAATCCCATCCCGGATCAGAAGGCCCAGGCCGGCCAGAAGCTCTCCTTCACCGTGCACGCGACCGACAAAGATCTCGACATCATCCGTCTCCGTGTGCGTTGCCGGAGCACTCCAATCGATCCGTTTACGCAGCGCTGCGACGACGGGCCGGTGGGAGCGCTTTTCACGCTCGAGCACGAGATCGAGGGATCGACCGCGAGCGTTTTCAGCTGGACGCCCATGGACGCCGGCACCTATCCCATCACGTTCAACGCGCACGATGGCATCGACGGTCAGGACTTCCTTACGGTGAACGTGACGGTGACGGGCTTGGTGAGCCTCCCCGATCTCACCGTGACTGGCTTTCCCTGGCCCACCCGAGCGAGCGGCGGAGCGATTCTCAACTTCGTATACATGCTGAAGAACGAAGGCAACGCGGGCGCGTTTGCCGGTAACGGAGGCTTCCGCACCGAGCTTCTGGTCGATGGAAAACCCGCACCCAATGAGAATGGGCGCGTCGGCTCGCGCTTGACGCCCTCGCTCGCCGCCGGCTCGAGCAGCACGAACGGCTTTCAGTGGCTCGCGACCTGCGGGACAAAGACCGTCGAGACCCATACCATCTCGATTCGAACCGACGCGGGCGGTCAGGTCCGCGAGAAGTGGGAGAACAACAACGAAACGCCCGTTCACACCCTCACGGTCGACTGCCCGCTTCCGGATCTGGTGGTGGAGGAGGTCTGTCTCGAGAACCGCCTTTGTGAGGGCACGACGACAACCCTCGCGGCGCGGGTGAGAAACTCGGGTCTCGCCGCCTCGGCACCATCCACGACCAGCTTCCTCCTCTACAAGAGCGCCTGCCGGATCGATCAGGCTTCGCTCGCCC
>JBOGJF010000064.1:0-3513 GCA_050747785.1 Vicinamibacteria bacterium | reverse complement strand
AGATCTTCGCTTCCAAGCTGTCCCCCGTGGTTTTCGACTCGATGTCTTGCCTCCATACCGGCCCAAAGACCGCCTCCGACCCGTCGGCGAGGATCACCCGCACCTCGAGGACGTTGTCCACCGTCTTGCCATAGATGAGCGAGCGCGCGCCGGCGGAGTTATTGCCGATCATCCCGCCGAGATTGGCGCGATTGCTGGTAGCGGTCTCGGGACCGAAACGGACGCCGTGGAGCTTGAGGTACGCCCCCAATCCATCCTGAACGATCCCGGGCTGGACCCTCACCCAACGCTCGGGAATGTTGAGCTCGAGGACACGGTTCATGTACTTCGAGAGATCCAGGATCACCGCTTCCCCGACCGCCTGCCCGGCGAGCGACGTGCCGCCGCCACGGGGCAGCACGGGGACTCCCGCCTTGGCGGCGAGCCGGACCGTCTGCTCGACGTCGTCGCGGTGCCTGGGGATCACGACGCCGAGCGGCTCGATCTGATAAATGCTGGCGTCCGTGGAGTAGAGCAAACGACTGTAGCGATCGAAGCGGACCTCGCCCTCGATCTTCTCCGCGAGCTCGAGCGCCAATTCCGACATGGTCGGTCATTCTCACACGCGGTGAGCGGTCTCTTCAAGCCAGGCTCGCGCCAGAGGATCGTTCACTGTGACCGGGGGGGCCGCTTTGTGTTAGCGTAAGGTCCACCATGAAGGTCACCGCTCCCGCAGCGGAGGTGCATCGAGTGAAACGAGCGTTTCTCGACGACCCGAGAGCTATCTTCCTCACTCCTCTCTTATTCCTTCTTGCCGGATGTTCTTCGGAGCCGGAGAATCCCCAAGCGGTCGGCTATTTGAGCCCGCTCGTCCAGCTGCAGAGGCTCCAAGGCGAGGAAGATCATCTGCACGTCGATGAAGTGCGCCTGGGCGACGACAACCTCCTCCTTCAATGCAGTTACACGTTCGGAGTCGTCGACGCCACCGATGCCGCGCAAATGCGGTATCTCTCGCAGAACCTCAAGCACTCGATTCCCGGTGATACCCGCCGGCCCGGCTGCATTCACCTGGCCCCGGACGGAAACGTCGTCTACACGACGCACCGAGGGAACATCCGGAACCCGACGTTCCTCTCGGGATGGGACATCACCGACCCCGAAGCACCCGTGCAGCTTCCCGTGCTGCAGGAGCCCGACGTTCGTTACGAGGGAGTCGACGTGGCCAACGGCAACATCTTCGTGGGACTGCACGACAAGGGCCTCGGGGTGTATCGCCGCGACGAGGACGGTAACTTTCAGCGGGTCGGCACCGCCACCGGCTTTACCAACGCCTGGGGCGTCGCCGCGCGCAACGACACGGTGTTCGTCGCCGACGCGGCCGGAGGCCTGGTCATCGTCGATGTCACCGATCCTTCCCAGCCCACCGTTGTCGGCCGAGCCACGACCGGCGGCCAGGCCAGCGGCGTGGTCGTCGATGGGGATATCGCCTACGTCGCCGCGGGATCGGCGGGGCTGGTGGTGGTCGACATCGCGGACCTCGCGAATCCCAAGATCATCGGTAAGGCCGAGATGCCGGGATCGGCGGTACGTGTCGACTACTCCGCGGGCCATGTCTTCGTTGCCGCTTGGAATGACGCGCGGGTCTACGACGTCTCGGTCCGCGCTACCCCTCGTTTCGTCGGCGCCGTGCGCTTGACGACACCGGGTGACTTTCCGGACGGGGACCGCCCGGCCCCGACCTCGCGCATCCTGGGCATCGCGGCGCGCAACGACGAGATCTTCGTCGGTAACTGGCACCTTCTCCATTCGTATCGACTCCACCCCGAGCGACAGGCGCCCAGCATCCGCCTCCCCGAGTCCGCCTCGTTGCTCGACTTCGGTCCGGTGGAGAACGGGGAGAGCCACACGCTCCCCTTCGAGATCACGAATCAAGGCACCGCACCGCTCACGCTCCTGAGCGTCAAGAGCTTCGGGAGCGCTTTCACGGCCGAGCCGCGGCAGGCTCGCATCGCTCCCGGCGAGACCGTCACGCTCTCCCTTACCTTCCGCCCGACCACAGCGGAAATGGAAAAGGGCTACCTGCAGATCCTGTCCGACGATCCCCTGGCTCCGATCCGCACCGCCTATCTGATCGGAAACCTGTCGGGCCTGGGCGTGGGCTCACCCCTTCCCGAGATCAACGCCATCCTCCTCGATGGACGCCGGTGGTCTTCCTCCGAGACGCGAGGAAAGGTTACACTGCTGGCCTACTTCGCAACCTTCTGACCGCTCTGTAGTCTGGAGTTACCAGACATCGAGCAGCGCTTCTGGCGAAAGTACAAGGATCGAGGCTTGGTCGTGGTCGCTCTCAATGCTCACGATCAGCTCGAGCAGATCGGTGACGTGCAGGAGTTCTGCGCGACACTGGGAGTCTCCTTCGACGTCGGGCTCGAGGAGACTGGAACCTACCGCGCGCTCACACAGAATTTCGTGGGACCGAACCCATTTCCCGTGGATGTCATCGTGGGTAAGGACGGGAAGATTGCCTACATCACTCGCGAGTATGACCCGCCCGCCATCACCGAAGTCATCGAGAAGCTGCTCGCCGAGTAGCCGTCCCCTGTCTTGACGGAAGCTCCCTCCGGAAGCTAGAATACTTGCAAATCGAGGCAAAATAACGATATCCCACGTCGGCCATGTCAAATGCGCCTCGGAATCCCAATCCACATCCCCTTGCCAGTGCGATGGGCTCTGACTCCGGTATCGTTAGCTCTTCCCTCTTGGTCTATCTCTTGGGGCGTCTTCTGGTGCTCTCGAGTGTTTCGGTCTTGGGTAGGCAGAGGTGACCATGGAACCCGTGGTGCCTCAAATATCGATAGTCGTACCGGCCTACAACGAGGAAGAGAATATCCGCATCCTCTCGGAGCGATTGGTTTCGATTCTGGAAGCGATGGCCCGTGACTATGAGATATGGATCATCGACGATGGCAGTCGAGACCATACCTGGGAAGCCATCGAAGTGGTCAACCAGAGAAACCCGAGGATTCGCGGCTTGAAGCTCTCTCGCAACTTTGGCCACCAGAATGCCCTTCTCGCCGGTCTTCATGCGGCTCGAGGCGCCGCGGTCGTCACGATGGATGCCGACTTGCAGCACCCCGCCGAGGTCATCCCTGAGCTTATCCACCATTGGGAAAAGGGCTACAAGATCGTGAACACGCTTCGCACGGAAACCGATCGGGAATCGCTGCCCAAACGCCTGACGTCGAGGTCGTTCTATCGAGTGTTCTCTTGGCTTTCTGGCTCATCACTGAGGGAAGGCATGTCGGATTTTCGGCTTCTCGATCGGGAGGTCGTGGAGATCCTGAGACAGTTCAACGAGCCGCATGTCTTCCTACGCGGCCTGGTCCAGTGGATGGGTTTTCGATCCTGCGACGTCACGTTCACGGCGCCCGCTCGACAAAAGGGGCACACCAAGTACTCTTGGCGCCGCATGGTGGACTTTGCCCTCGTCGGTCTCACGTCGTTCTCCATTCTGCCTCTGCGTCTGTCGATCCT
>JBOGJF010000063.1:0-8927 GCA_050747785.1 Vicinamibacteria bacterium | reverse complement strand
ATCCTGTCCTTTGTCTTCTCGCTCATGCTCAAGATGAATCAGGTCAACGTTGCCCTGGACGAGGAGATCCTGAATCTGTCCCAGGCCGCGGCGCAGGGAGCCCGGGGAGGCGAGGATCAGGTCGCTCGGGCCTTCCGTAGTGCCGAGCCGACGATGCGGGATGTTCTGGCGATTCCCGCCGCCGCGCTCTTCAAGGTGGACCGCTCCAAGGGACACATGACGCTCGCCGCACAATACGGGTTGTCCGAATCGAAACGACCCAAGGACCGATTCATCAAGATTGGCGCTACGTTACGCGGGCTGCTCATCAGCCTCGACCCCATCAGCGTCGACGGCGTGAACGAGCATCCGCTCAGCGGGTTCCTCAAGGGTGGTGGCGGCCGCCACGGGCTCCATCACACGCTCTTCGTCCCACTACTCGCCCAGGGCGAGACGGTGGGGGCGCTGGTGGTCTGCCGTCCCAAGGGATCGCCCTTCAGCGTCGAGGAGGAGGAGCTCTTGAAGGCCGTCGCGGGCGAGCTCGGAACCCTGTGGTACAGCGCCTCCCTCTATAGTCGGCTGGACCGGATGTCATCGAATCCACTCGCGCGGCTGACGTACAAGAACCAAGAGCGCCGGATCCAGACCTTGTCCGTGCTCAGCGAGTCCGTGCGTGGCGAGAAGGCGTTGATGGGCGCCATCATGGACAGTATTGCCGACGGTGTCGTGGTGACCGACGCCCTGGGAACCATTCGGCTGCTCAATCCCAAGGCCAAGGACATCCTGGGTCTCTATGCCGAGAACGCGGTGGGCCAGAACGCCACCGACTTCATCCGCCGCTTTCACGATGTCTCCTACGAACAGATTCGCGAGAAGTTCCAAAAGGTGATCGAGCGGGAGAAGACGTTCACCATGGAAGTGAAGCTCGTGCTGCCCACGACGCGCTACTACACGCTCTCCCTCGGACCCGTTCGCAGCCGTGAGGGTTTGGTGAAGGGCATCGTCGCCGTGCTCTCCGACATTACTGATCTCAAGGAAATGGATCAGATGAAAACCGATCTCATGTCCATGGTGACGCACGAGATCCGCACGCCCCTCGCCACCGTGCGCGGCTTTGCCCAGATCCTTATGAAGAGCAGAATCCCCGCGGAGAAGAGCAGCGAGTTCCTGGGGATCATCAATCGCCAGTCCAACCGACTCGTCAACCTGGTCAACGACTTCCTCGACATCAGCCGCATCGAGTCCGGTCGCCAGGTCATCACCAAGGGTCCGCTCGACATCAACAAACTAGTACAAAACGCCGTCACCGACCTGCAGCCGCTGGCGGGCGAAAAGGACATCAAGCTCAGATACAAGGCGCCCGCGACCGCGATCTCCGAGATACTCGCGGACCGCAACCTCATCGAGCAGGCGCTCATCAATCTCGTCTCGAACGGAATCAAGTACAGTCCCAAGGGGGCATGGGTCGAGGTGGCCTTGGCCAAGGAAAACTCTTCCGTGCGTATCGATGTCAAGGACAACGGTCTCGGGATCCCCAAGGAAGCGCTGCCACGACTCTTCGAGAAGTTCTACCGCGTGCGCTGCGACGACCGAAAGGACATCATCGGCACGGGATTGGGCTTGTCTCTGGTGAAGCAAATCGTCGAAGTGCACGGCGGCGCGATTACCGTCCAGAGCGAGCATGGCGTGGGCTCCACGTTCACGTTCACGATTCCGGCGAATGCGCCCCCAGAGTCGAGAGATGCCGGCTCCAAGGACACGCGCGTGCCGGACGCGATCGGCGCCTTGCAGGGTTGAAGGACTGAGCGATGAGTAAGGGTCGAATTCTGGTGGTGGACGACGAGCTCGATAACCGCGTCATGATGCGGTATTTCCTGGAGTCTTGGGGGTACGAGGTGGAGCTTGCCTGTAACGGTCAGGAGGGCTTGGAGAAAGTCGACGCCAACCGGCCCGACCTCGTCCTGCTGGATCTCGAAATGCCGGTCATGAACGGCTTCGACGCCTGCGACCACTTGAAGAGCAGTCCCGAGACCGAGCAGATTCCGGTCATCATGTTTACCGGACTGGAGCAAACGACGGACAAGGTCAAGGGTATCCGCAAGGGTGCCGACGACTACGTCGTCAAGACGGTGGATCCCGAGGAGCTGCAGGCGCGCATCGAAATGATACTCCGACGCACACAGCGCTACCCGGCTCAGGACGCCACCACGGCGCTAGTCAATGACAACGCCGTCTCCGGCTCGCTAACCGAGATGGAGTTCCCCGAGGCGATGCAATTGATCCTCACCTACGGCAAGGCCGGCGTCATGCGACTCGTCGACGGAAGCAAGAAGGCCAGCGTGTTCGTTGGGGACGGACAGCGGGTCGTCCACGCCGAGGTCGACGGGCTCGAAGGCGAGGAGGCATTCTACAGGCTCGTTTTCTGGAAGTCGGGGAGATTCCACTTTCAGGTCGGAGAAGAGGCTCCCCGCCAGACGATCACCGCCTCCGGGACGAACCTGCTCATCGAATCGACGCGCCGGCTGGACGAGTGGAACCTGTTCTCCAGCAGGATTCCCAGTTTCGACGTGACGCCTCACCGAGTGCCGCTCGCGGAGGGTAGCTCGATCCGGCTGAGGCGGGGCGATTGGCGCATCCTGGGACTCGCGAACGGCAAGACCAGTATTGCGCAAATGTCCGAGAGGCTCCGGATGGACCGCTTCGAGACGGCACGGGTGGTCTACGGATTGCTCACGCTCGGCGCACTATCCCTCGAGCCCGAGCCGGAAAAGAAAGAGGACTTTTCCGACGCGATCCCGCGGCTGGCGAACGAGCTCAGCGACGACGAACCCCTTCATTTGACCGCCCTGCAGTGGAAGGTGCTGTCCTACATCGACGGGCGCCGGTCCATCAGTGCCGTGGCCAATCGTGCGGGGCTACCCACGGTCACGGTCACCGAGATGATCCAGGACATGGCCGGTCTTGGCTGGGTGGAGCTGGATCAGAAAGACTCTGAGCTCGAGGCGGGCCAGATGCAATCCGCCGATCCGCGACCTTCGGCACAATTACACGCCGAAGACGTGGAGGATTTCCTTCCTCGCATTCGTGCGATGAGGATGGACTAGTCATGATTTCGAATCGATTTTTGACGGTAATCCCAACCGCTCCGGTGGGCGCGCAAATGGTCGAAAGCTCACCAAAGAAACAAAGGAGGTACCCATGGCGTGGGTGAAACTGCTAAGGTGGAGCAAAGTGCTAGCCATCGCTGGCGTTTTGTCCTTTGCGGTCACCCTCACAGCATCGGCCGAGGGGGGGCGCTCCGAGGAGCAGGTTAAAAAAGTGGATCCTGCCACTGAAGTGACTTCTCCTCAGAGCGAGCCGCAAGCTACTGACACTCGCTCGGACGATGACTATGTGGTGGTGTTGAACGCAGAAGACAATTCGCCGGTCAAGGTCTACCAAAAGTACTTGGACAAGGCTGATTTCTGGCGAGAGCTGACCGAGTACAACCTTCTCGACGAAGGCGTTCGGGTCCGTGTTCCAAAGCACATGCTGAAGGCGGGACAGATCCCCGCGAAAATCAGCAAGTTCAGCGGGCAGGTCCAGATCGCTCGTCATTTCGACTGGCAGTGGGTGCCGGTCGTGGACAACATGCTCGTCTCGGAAGGTGACTGGGTCCGCACCCGGAGTCGCTCCAGCGTGGAGATTCTCCAGGACGACGGCACCGTCATCAAGCTGCGACCGAATAGCAAGGCGATGATCAGCCTTGCCGGCCAGACCAAGACGGAGCGCGGCGAAGTACGAGTGACGCAGGTCAAGCTCGAATCCGGATCGATGATGGCGAAGGTCAACAAGCTTCTGCAGCGCGAGAGCCGGTTCGAGATCGAGACCCCGACCGCGACGTCCTTCGTACGAGGAACCGAGTTCCGCGTGAAGGTGGAGGGAGACCAGGGTGCGACGCGCCTCGAGGTATTGGAAGGCGCGGTCGACTTCGGCTCGGCGGAGCAGAGCATTTCCGTGGGCGGTAACTTTGGGTCGATCGTGAACGCCGCCGGCAACGCGCCGGTAGCGGCTCACGCGCTTCCCATGCCCCCGGCGGAGCTGTTCACACCTACCGAACGCGAGGTGTTGAGTGGTCCTATCAGCAGCTATCGGTTTAGCTGGGCGGCGGTCAACGGTGCGCTTCGTTACCACCTGGAGATCTCTGCCGATTCCGAGTTCAAGATGCTGATGGACGAGACCTGGGTGAGCGGAACCGATGCCGAGCTCATGAGCCTGAGCATCGACTCTCTCGAGCCCGGGACTTACTTCTGGCGAGTCGCGGCCATCGACGCCGATGGCTACGAGAGCGCCTGGTCGGCCGCTCGGTACTTCGTGTACCCGCTGCAGCTACAGTAACCCGCTTCGACGACTAGCACGCGACCCTCACCTCGCAAGAGGTGAGGGTCATTCTTTTTGGTGGGGGGGATTCACAGCGGAGCGTAGTAACCAACACGGCTCCGGACCTCGGTTCCTTCCTGATTGCACATCACCTGTAGCCGTCTCCAGGACCCGTCGGTCTTGGAATTCGTGGAGACGTAGCCAATGTTGTATTGACTCTTGAGTTCGGCGGCAATGCGCTCGTAGACACCCGCGAGATCGTCGATCCCGGCCGGCGCAAAGGATGAGCCACCCGTTTCAACCGAAAGCTTCTCCAGCTCGTACTTTGCGTCCATGTACTTCTGCTTCTTTAGATCCTCCTCCTGGCCGCGAAGAGAGATCGTGTAGACCAGCACATCCGTCTTCCGTGCTAAGTCTCGAACGTCCTCGAACGTTACCAGCGACCGCGTGTCGTTTCCGTCCGAGAGTACGACGACGGCCAATCGTTCGTTGCCATCCCGGTGACGAGAAAAGCTCCGCAACGAGATATAGAGGGCCTCGTAGAGAGAGGTGGCACCCAGAGCCCGGGTCGATCGAATGGCATCTTTGGCCTCCGCGAAGTCAGGAGTGAAGTCGGTCAGCGAAAGCACGCGATCATTGAACTCTATGATCTTTACTTGGTCACCCGGTTGTAGCGAATCAACAAAACGCACCGCCGCTTCCTGCGCCAACGCCAGTCTCTTCTCGATGCTCGAGGAAGTGTCGAGCAAGATGACCATCCTCAAGGGAAGCGCCTCACGGGAGAAGACCTTGATTTCCTGCGGTGTACCGTCTTCGTAAACGACGAAGTTCTCCGCCCCAAGATCGGTGACCAACCTTCGCTCGCCATCGAGAACGGTCATCGACAGGCTGACCATCTCGACGCTCACGCGAAACTGGGGTCGCTGGCTTCCCGAATCCTGCGGGTAAGTGACTGCCGACGCGAAAGCAACGAGGCTCGAAATGATCGAGGAACCGGCAAGACGCCCGGTGCTCTTCATGGTATTTCCACCAGCATTCCTTCCGCCTCGACGATCTCGGCCTCGACCGCTTCCGTTCCATCTGCCCCGAGCGCGCCGGCGGTTCGGACCAACCCCTTGCCCCTCTCAAGCGCCGCCTCCAGCTCCTTGCGCTGCGCTTCGTCGAGCCCCGCCTTATGAGCCTCCGCCATGGTCTTGACCCACCGCGCCTCGGCACGCGCGGCCTCGGCGGGTAGCTCCGAGTCGTTGGGATGGAGACGCGCCAGGAACGCAAGACACCGGGCACCATCTCTCAACGCCGTCGAACTCGCGAGATTGGCCAGGCCTCGCGCTATTTGTGGAGCGGACTCCGCGCTTTCGGATTCCGAATAGTTATCCATGATCGAGTAGAGCATCGGCATCAGAAACTGCATTCCGAGCTCTTCCCACTTGCTCTCGAAGCGCGCACGGGCCTCCTCCGGAGACACACCCGTGAGACGCAGCCAAAGCTCGCCATGGACGAGGTTGGAGTAGGCAGCGCGGCGTGATTGAAGGGGAGTATCCCGGGCGACACCCCAAACACTCAACCTAAGCCCCCCATCCTCCACGGCGATATCACCCACGAACGCCTTTTCGCCCGGTTCGAAAGCCCGCGCCTCGGTCTCGTTGCCATAGGTCATGCGGACGGTCTCCTTGTCCAGATCGACCTCCGCTTCACTAAGTCCAATAATCTCCCTCTCGTGACCCAGCGCTCGGATGACCCGGTCCTGGAGAACAGGAACCCTCAACACGACCAGACGCGCCAACAGGGAGTACCGAAGCGCATCCTCGAAAAGACTCTCCTTGGTCCACTGGAAAATGAGCTCTTCACCCGCGGGGGCGATCAAGTCTCCGCCTTGAAGTGCGACTTCTTCACCGGCCCGAAGCTCCCGCCGGTTGAGATGTGTACCATTGGTGCTGCGCAGATCGATGACCACGGCACCGTTTCCGGCTCGGCGGATCTCTAGATGGTGACGAGAGACCAGGGGATTGGCCAAGACGACGTCTGCGGTCGTGATCCTTCCCACCTGGATCACATCACCGGTCAGGGCATGGAGCTGCAGAGTACGGGGCTCCCACAAATAACCCCACGCGACTTCGCGTCGTGGGCTTTCTTGGCTTTCTGGGGCTCCTAGGACCTCCGGACTGGTTGCCGCAAACCAGAGGAGAACAGTCAGAACGCCCCCATAGTTCGCTTGCTTCACGAATCTCCTTGGGCTCCGGGTGGCGGGCTAGGGTAGGGCGGGAGCCGGCTTCGAGTCAAGCGCGTGGATTGAGGCGCATCGCGGGCTCGTCGTTCGCACCGCCGAGAAGCTCCACCAGGTCCGAGAGGGCAGGATGCTCGACGGCTGCCTCCGTCAAGTCGGGACGTCCGTCTTCCACCCCTTGAACGCGGCGGACACTCCGTAGAGCGAAGCCGCCAATAGAACGATGAGTGGACCGGCGGGAGCATCGAGCCCATAGTGGTCGGAAATCCAGAAAGAGAGGAACAATCCGCTGGTCGTGCAAAACGCGCTGATGAGGACGGCCAAGAGCATCATCCGCTTTAGGTCTTGCGACCAATGCTGAGCGATGGCCGCCGGGAGACTCAGAAGCGCGATCACCAGAATGACCCCCACGACGCGAATCATGCTGACCACGGTCAACGACGTCAGGCTCATGAAAAGGAAGAACAGGCCCTCCACCGGCTCCGCGACGACCTCCGCGAACTCCTCGTCAAAAGCGATGGCCCGCAAGGGATCGAACAAGATGGCGACCGTCACCAGAACCACGAAATCCACGGCTGCGATCAAGACGACGTAGTCTCTCGAGACCAAGACCAGACTGCCGAAGAGATAGCTCGTCAAGTCGGGAGCATAGCCCGGCGTGAGGGCGATGAAGAGCATCCCCAAAGCCATGCCGACTGCCCAGACCATGGCGATGAGCGTGTCCAATGCGGAGCCCAGCCGTCGATACGCCAACCCCAGGGCCATGCCGGACACCAATCCGAAACCGAGCGCACCCGCCATCGGAGAAAACCCGAGAAGGTATCCCAGTCCCACGCCCCCGAAGGCAGCATGAGTGAGACCACCCGCGACCGAGACCATGCGCCGCACCATGACGAATGTACCGACCACGCCGCCCGCTACGCTGGCGAGGAGGCCGGCGACCAAGGCACGCTGAAAGAACGGAAAATCGAGCGCGTCCATCAGGCTCCCCTAGCCTTCAATCTCGCTCGCTGTGATCGGCCAGGACGCGATGGGCATGTCCGTGAGCGACGAGATCGACGGGGCATCCATAGGCTGCCTCGAACATCTCGCGGGTGATCTCCTTGGACTGATGATAATAGAGCCGCCGATTCAAACAGGCCACGGTCTTTACGTATCGTGATATGACGCCCACGTCGTGGGTTACGAGCACGAGCGTCATGTCGCGGGATAGCTCCTTCAGTAGAGCGTAGACGCTGACACCGATCCGAGTATCCAGGCTTGCCGCAGGCTCGTCGAGAAGCAACAGCCGAGGCTCGACGGCGAGAGCCCGAGCAATCATGACGCGCTGCAACTGGCCACCGGAGAGTTTTCCGATCTGCCGATCGGCATGATCGGCCATCTCCACCTTCTCGAGAGAGCTCAAGGCCACTTCGCGATCGCGTCGGCTACGGCGCTGCAGGAGCCCGCGCGCCGCAAGACGTCCCATCAGAACCACGTCGAGCACGCTCACCGGAAAATCAGCATCGAACCGTGTGTACTGAGGCACGTAGCCGATGCGGCCGCGCGCGCGGGCCGGCTCCTCACCAAAGATCCTCACCGTGCCGCGGTCGGGCGAGAGCAGTCCCAACATCACCTGGAGGAGTGTGGTCTTGCCGCCGCCGTTCGGTCCGATGAGCCCCAGATAGTCGCCTTCGTCGAGCCTCAGATCCACGGACTCGAGCACCGGCCGGCCCTTGAGCGAAAGCCACACGTCCTTCAGCTCGACGATGGGTTCCTTCATGGACGTAACGCTCCTTCGAAGGCCGCCGCCACCTGCCTGAGGTTGGACGGCCAATCACGTGCCAATGGATCGATCGATTCGACGACCGCCCCAATCTCGTCCGCAACGACGCGCGCGCTTTCCTTCGAGAATTGAGGCTGAACGAAAATGACTTTCGCGTTCTCGCGCTTGGCTTCCTCGATGAAGGAAGCGATAGCACCCGCTCCCGGGGTTCTCGCACCCGCCTCCAGGCTTACCTGCACCAGCCCATAGTCCCTCGTGAAATGCCCCCAGGCGGCGTGGAACACGAAGATCTTGCGCCCCTGGTACGGTTCCAATCGGGTGCGCAGCTCCGCATCCAGGGCCCCGATCTCGGAAAGAAACGCGACCAGGTTCGCCTGAAAAGCATCCTGTCCTTCGGGCAGCACCTTCTCCAAGGCGGCGCCGATATCGTCCGCCTGTACGCGAACCAGTCTCGGAGAGAGCCAGACATGTGGGTCCTCGTTCGGATCGGCCCGCTCCGATATCGCACGGACCACCTCGAGGTGCGGCTGATCGGCGAGCAGCCTATCGATCCAAGCAGCCTCGAAGGCGAAATGCGGATGCCCGAGCGCAACGTAGAGT
>JBOGJF010000062.1:0-4756 GCA_050747785.1 Vicinamibacteria bacterium | reverse complement strand
AAGGTGTGGAAAAACTCCTCCTGCGTCCGCTCCTTCCCGGCAATGAACTGGATGTCGTCGATCAACAAGACGTCGATGGAACGGAGCCGTCTCCGGAAATCGAGGATGCGATCGTAGCGAATCGCGTTGATGAGATCGTTCATGAACTTCTCGGCCGAAATGTAGACTAACCGGAGGTTCGTTCCGTGTCGGGCGATCTGGTGGCCGATCGCGTGGAGTAGGTGCGTCTTGCCCAGACCGACCCCACCGTAGATGAAGAGCGGGTTGTAGGCTCGGGAGGGGGACTCTGCCACAGCGCGCGCCGCGGCGTGAGCAAATTGGTTGCTGGTACCGACGACAAACGTATCGAACGTGTACTTGGGGTTGAGCGGGGGCATATCCCGCTTTCCCTCGTCATCGGCGGCACCCGTCGGGATGGACGGGGCTTGCTCGACCATGACGGCGGGAGCCTCGAAAACGACGCGAACGTCGCGGCAGTCCAGCTCGTCGAGCGATTCATGGATGATGCCGGTGTAGTGTTTCGTCAACCAATCGCGGAAGTGCGCGTTCGGGACTTCGATGGCGAGCGTGTTACCGCTTTCGGAGAGTTGCCGCGTGGGCCGAAACCAAGTATTGAAGCTGTGGCGGTTTACCTTGGACTCGATCTTAGCGAGAGTCTTTTCCCAGAGATCCATCAGCGGCCAACTCTGTGAGTAGTGGGGATTTGAGCCTTCTTCGCCCAAGGCCCCCGCGTCCGGCCGGCTGGGGAGGAGACGTTTTGCACAGTTTTTTCCACAACTGTTGAAAAAAAGTACATCCGCTTGCTCCGCTGCTGAGGCGAACGCGAATTGTTTTACCGGACGAGCGGCAAACTTTAGCACAAGCGATCGGGTGGGACAAGAAAAATAAAAAACGTGTTTCGAGAAGAGCGAAAGAGCGGTGGGTTGACAGCAGGTAGTGCGGGAGGTAGGATGTCTGGTTTTGCTATTACGTAATCAGTCTTCGACTCCGACGAAGGCAGCATGCATCGGATCGGAATTGGGTGGAGGCATGAGAGGCAAGAGAGGATGAAAAGAACGTTCCAGCCAAACCGCCGTCGGCGGAAGAAGACTCACGGCTTTCGGGTCCGCATGAGCAGCAAGGCGGGACGTGCGGTGCTTGCCCGCCGTCGGGCCAAGGGCCGTCGTCGGTTGGCTGGGTGAAAGAACAGGATCTTTCACGAGACTCGACCCAGCCGCCCCCCCGCTTACAGCGCTTGAGACGGAAGGCGGATTTTGAAACAGTCTACGCGAGAGGACGGCGCGTGCCGGGCCGGTTCTTCATCGGCTACTATCTATTGCACGAAGGTGGTCCGTTGCGCCTGGGCGTGGTCGCCAGCCGCCGTGTCGGAAGCGCGACTCGCCGAAACCGGGCAAAGCGCAGGCTACGAGAAGTCTTTCGCAAGAACGAGCCACCCGACCCGGTAGCCGCGGATGTCGTCCTCATCGCCAGAAACGCCATCGTCGAGGCCAGCTTCGAGGAGATCGATCGAGCGTATGTACGCGGGGTGGGCCGAGCTCTCGAAGAGAGCTGCCAGCGTCCTCAAGATCCTTGATCGCTCCGTTCTTTCTCGCGTCATCCTCGCCCTCGTTTGGCTTTATCGGAGCGTGCTCTCCTGGCTCTTTCGAGGCAGCTGCCGTTTCGTGCCGTCTTGCTCGGCGTACGCGGCCGAGGCAGTGGCGCGACATGGAGCGAGCCGGGGGCTGCTGATGACCGCGGCGCGGCTGGCGCGGTGCCATCCGTTCAGTCCTGGGGGCTTCGACCCCGTCCCGTAAGAGACCGACATGGAAAGACGGATCTTGATGGCGTTTGCGCTGTCGTTCCTCGTCTTCACGCTCTACCTACGGTTTTTTTCCCCTCCTCCGCCACCGGTAGGCCCGGTGGACGAGGGCGCACCGGCGGAAGGAGCCTCATCGGCGGCCGCGCCCCAGCCCGGCGCCGACGTCGCGGCGCCTTCGTCACCCGGCGCTGAGGGGACGACCCCGGAGCCGATCGTGGAGGCCACAGAAGAGCCCACCCGAGAGGTTCGCGGGGACACCGAAGAGAGAAAGATCACGGTCGACACCCCTCTTTATCTGGCGGTCTTTTCGAATCGCGGCGCGCGGCTCGAAAGCTTGGTCCTCAAGCAGTACACCGACGAGGAAGACAACCTTTTTCAAATGATCCCGGTGGAGGCGGCCGAAAGGCTGGGCCTCTATCCCTTGGATCTGGAGTTCGAGAACGCCGCCCGGTCCCAGGAAATCCGTGCCGCGCTCTTCGAGGCCTCGGTGTCGCGTCTGGTACTGAGCGCCGGCCAGTCCAAGGAGATGACCTTCGAATGGGCCGACGGCCGGGGGCGGGTGGTCCGGAAGAAGCTGGGCTTCTCGGGAGACTCCTACCGCATCACCGTGGAGGCCTCCGCAGGGCAGGATGGGACCGAGCTCGCCAAGAGCATCCTGTTCGGGCCCGGAATCGGTGAAGTGTCGCGAGAAGGCCAGTACGTGCAGCCCGACCGGGGTGTGGTCGCGGCGGGCGGGGAGCTGCAGTTTTTCTCGGCGAGCGATATCGAAGAGTTCCCCGGGGCTGCCGTGGGCGTGCAGATGGTGGGCGTTTCGGCGCACTATTTTGCCGGGCTCATGGTCCCGGCAAAAGACGGGCGGTACGCCGCGGCTCTCCGCCGGGACGTCCTGGATTGGGAGCACGAAGACGGGAGCACCCGGCCGAGGGAGTTCATCAGCGCCGCGCTCGAGGCGGCCAATGCGCCCCTCTTCTTTACCCTCTACGTGGGGCCCAAGGAGCAGGAGCGTCTCGCGGAGCTCGGCCCCGGTCTCGAGGGCGTCGTCGACTACGGAAGCTGGATGCGCTACCTCGCCGTGCCGCTGCGCGCCGGGCTCCTTTGGATCCATGACTACCTGGGCAACTACGGGTGGTCGATCGTCCTGCTCACCATCGTGATCAACATCGTCCTGATCCCGTTCAAGCATCACAGCTACGTTTCGATGCGGAAGATGCAGAAGTTAGGACCTCAGATCAAGCGCATCCAGGAGCGGTACAAGAAGCTCAAGCCGACCGATCCCCGTAGGCAGGAAATGAACAAGGAGGTCTACGGCCTCTATCGTGAGCACAACGTGTCGCCCGTTTCCGGCTGCCTACCCATGCTGCTCATGATCCCCTTCTTCTTCGCCTTCTATCGGCTGCTGATGGTCGCGATCGAACTCCGCCACGCGCCGTTCGTGCTGTGGATCCATGATTTGTCGGCGTTCGATCCCTATTTCGTGCTGCCCATTCTGATGGGTGCGAGCCAGGTGGCCATCCAGAGGCTCAGCCCCCAGACCAGTGCGGACCCGATGCAGGCCCGGATGATGATGCTCATGCCCATCGTGTTCGTCTTCATCCTGGCCTGGGCGCCCGCCGGACTCGTCCTGTACTGGTTCGTGAACAACCTCGTCTCCCTCGTGCAGCAAGGAGTCACGAACCGCTATCTGTCCAAGCATCCGACGGAGGAGGCTTCTTCCGGCTCCACCAAGAAAAAGAAAAAGGCCTAGACGGCGAGGAGAATTGCGAGGTTCACCATGGGCATCGAAGAGGAGATCCAGGCTTTCCAGCAGGAGGTCGTCGAACGGATGGGACTCGATCTGCAGGTCTCGGTCGAGTCGACCGAGGAAAGTGTCCGGCTGGACATGACCGGCGCCGACCGGGACGAGGTCCTCCAGGATCGGGCCGAGCTCCTCGAAACCTTCCAATACCTTCTCAACCGAATCTTCGGCACGCGGCTTTCGGATCGCCGCGTGGTGGTCGACTGTGATGACTTCCGGAAGCGGAAGGAGGCGGAGCTCCGGCAGATCGCGCAGCGGATCAGCGATCGGGTGCGAAGCACCGGCAACAAGGAGGTCCTCGGCCTCATGAACCCTCACGAGCGCCGTATCGTGCACCTGGAGGTGGCCGAGCAAGCCGGAGTGACCACGGTGAGCGAGGGGGACGGTTTCCTGAAGCGCGTCACCATCCTCCCCGAATCAATCCGATAGGGCAGTCGGCCCGAGCCACGGCCAAGACGAAGCCAACACGAAGCCAATACCGAGAGATAGGCGGACGGTGGCGAAGCGATCGCCCGGCGCGGGCGGGCTCGGGGAAAGCCTCCGGGCCTTCGCGAAGCCTCGCGGCATCCCGCTCACACCCGGCCAGGCAAGTCGGCTGGAACGGCTCGATCGATGGTTCACCGACTGGAGCCGTGTACTGGGCCTCTCCGGCTTCCGCGACGCCGAGGAGCGAATCTCCCGCTATTTCCTCGAGCCCCTCGATGCCCACCGATGGATTCCCGACCGAGCGGGCGAGGCGCTCGATGTCGGCGCGGGTGGGGGAAGCCCAGCACTGCCTCTGGCGGTCGTGACGCCGGGACTCCGTTGGACGCTCCTCGAGCCGAATCGGCGGCGCGCGGTCTTCCTGGAGGAAGCCTTGGTGCAGCTCGGGCTCCCGGGGGCCCGGGTTCAGCGAGTGCGCCTCGAAGCGTTCCTTCCCGAGAAACCCTTCGTGGTCATCACCAGTCGGGGCGTGTCTCTCGACGAAGCTTCTCTCGGGCGAATGGCTTCCTGGTTAGAGCCGGGTGGGAGGCTGTTACTCTTTACGGGACGCGCTCGAAGCGAGGCGCTCCTAGCTTGGCGAGGAAGTCTTCGGGAGCTGGCTCGCGTGGCTCTGGCGCCCGGCTTCAAGGGTTGGCTGCTCGTCCTCGAGAGGCTCGAGAGGCTCGAGAGGCTCGAGAAGC
>JBOGJF010000061.1:0-8104 GCA_050747785.1 Vicinamibacteria bacterium | reverse complement strand
GCAAGGGCTCGATCATGCGCCTCGGCTCGCGCGACGTGGTCGAGGTGCCGGCGATTTCGACCGGCTCGATCTCGCTCGACGCCGCGTTAGGAGTCGGCGGTCTGCCGCGAGGAAGAGTGACCGAGATCTTCGGACCGGAATCCTCGGGTAAGACGACGCTCGCGCTTCATGCGATCGCGGAAGCGCAGAAGAAGGGAGGCATGGCCGCCTTCGTAGACGCAGAGCACGCTTTGGATGCGGGCTATGCGAAGGCGCTCGGAGTCGACACCGACAATCTGCTGGTCAGTCAGCCCGACAGCGGAGAACAGGCGCTCGAGATTACCGAAGTCTTGGTCCGAAGCGGCGCCGTGGACGTGCTGGTCATCGACTCCGTCGCGGCTCTGGTGCCACGCGCGGAGCTCGACGGCGAGATGGGTGATGCCCAAATGGGGCTGCAGGCTCGCTTGATGTCGCAGGCGATGCGGAAGCTCACCGCCATCGTTTCGAAATCCAAGACCTGCCTCATTTTCATCAACCAGATCCGCGAGAAGATCGGCGTCATGTTCGGAAACCCGGAGACCACGACCGGAGGCCGTGCGTTGAAATTCTACGCATCCGTGCGCCTGGATATCCGGCGCATCTCCTCCATCAAGGAGGGGGAGGCCGTGGTAGGGAGCCGAACCCGCGTGAAGGTGGTCAAGAACAAGGTGGCCGCTCCTTTCCAGAGCGCGGAGTTCGACATTCTCTACGGCAAGGGCATCTCCAAAGAAGGGGATCTCATCGATATCGCCGTCAATCGGAACATCGTGGACAAGAGCGGCGCCTGGTATTCGTATAACGGCGAGCGGATCGGACAGGGAAGGGAGAACGTCCGCCAGTTCTTGATTCAGAACACCGACGTTACCGACAAGATCGAAAAGAAGCTGCGCCAGGAGCTCGGGTTGATCCCGGCTCCCGCCGAGGCCCCATCGAGCAAAGTCAGCGAGGCGAGCCCCAGCAAGAGCAAGTCAGCGGACAAAGCCGAAGTGACACATTAGTCGCATTCGACTGCTGTCCGCAGCCGCCTCCTTGACTTTTCTTCACCCTCCGCTAGAATGTGGCGTTTCTCTGGGGCCGAGGTAGCTCAGTCGGTAGAGCGAAGGACTGAAAATCCTTGCGTCGGCGGTTCAATTCCGTCCCTCGGCACCATGTCTAATCCGTCTGCTCCTTCCAAATCCGGCTGATTTCAGACTTCAATTTGCTTTGGAGCTCCTCGAGCGTAGCTTCGTCGAGTTGCCTTGTTGAAGCACCGTACGAATTGATCTCGCCCACCACGGCTTCAAAGGTGATGACCGCGACCAGCAAGCCTCCATCGACGATGGACTGCGCGACGGCGGCCGAGTCGGAAGGGGGGAAGACTAGCGGAACGCTTAGGATATGGTAGGGGAAGGTCTGGCTCAGGGTATCACTGGTGACGGCCCCAAACGTGGCTGACATGGCGATATCCCCATTCGCGATGTTGCCCGTTTCAGCCCAGAGGATGACCACGTAACGGCTGCCGTTCTTTGCCGGCTTGTAGAGTGGGCTCCTTTTCACGGCTTGCTTGACTTGGTTGCAGATGGGTTTGTAGATACCGGCGCCCTTGGCACAAAAGACTTCCACCGGTAATTCTTGTGCATAGAGGGGACCGCCGAATCCCGCCAAGACGGCAAGTACCGCCAGGGCTTTCTTCATGTTCGTTGCTCCTTGCTTAGCGGCAGCGGATCTAGCTGGACGGGTTCACCCCTCTCAGCACTACCGAGCCGAGGGGCGAATAGTATGATGGGTCTTTTCGTATAGTCAAAAGGAAGTCGTCGTATCGAAGTCGCGGTCGTGCCGGAGCGGTCTCCCTAGCTCCGCGCCGCAGAAGGCAAAATCACAGCCGTTCCGCGGCTCTTTTCTCACAACTGCGAGAAATGACGCAGTTCGGTTCTAAGAGGCTAGGTTGGGCTCGGCTTGCTTTCCTTGCGCTTGCGAACGAGCCCGGCGAGGGCTAGGCCGCAGAGGATG
Organism: Vicinamibacteria bacterium; assembly: GCA_050747785.1. Classification (GTDB taxonomy): domain Bacteria; phylum Acidobacteriota; class Vicinamibacteria; order Marinacidobacterales; family DATDRI01; genus CBDANW01. The sequence continues at coordinate 6,097 of JBOGJF010000061.1, read as the reverse complement.
AGCAAACCAACGGCGGATGCGGTGAATGCTGGTGCTTTCCACGCCGGGCGAAAGCGCAAGGTCACCTCTTGGGATCCCCCCGGCGTGGGGATGGCCATGTACTGGCCGTTGGCGCGGAAGACGGGAACCTCGGCGCCCTGGGTCTCGGCGGTCCAGGCCCGGTGGAAGTTGTCGAGGACAAGGACAAAGCCCGGGTCACCGGTCGAGCGCAACCGCACGGTATGCGGATTCACCGGCTCGTAGACGACCTCACCCGAGGTGCCAGGCGTGGTCGGCGAGCCCGGTTCTCGTTCGAGAAGGACCGTCGCTCGGGGGTCGAAGGCGGCGTCGTTTGCGCGAGTGCGTGCCTCTGCGTCGTCCCGAGCGACCTGGTACGCAGGCACCCAGAGCGCGCGGGGGAGTGGGTCGCGTATCTCGTAGAGTCGCAGTGACTCCCGTACTTCGGGCAGAGGCAACTTGGCCGCTACCGCGACGAGATCCTCCGGGAGCTGGTGGAACGAGAGCACCCAGCGCACGTTCCCCAGGCGCAAACGGCGGTAGTGATCTCGGAAGAGATTCGGGTTTGTCTCGGCCACGGTGAGTGTCGAACCGGGAAGAGACAACCCGACGCGATCGAGGCCGAGGGCGGAGTCGAGCCCGTCGAGGGTCGGTGCGCGAGGTAGCAGGGTCTGGCGGTCGAGATAGAAGAGCCAAACGTCGGAGTTCTGCCGAAACAAGTCCAGCGAGTAGCTCAAATGCGGGGAGTAGGCAACGCCGTAGGAAAACCAGCGGTAACGTCCCTTGGAGCGGGCGGCGTCGACCGGTGCCGCGATCTCGGATCGCAGGTCGTAGAAGGCGGCCGGTGCCGACGTGTTGATGGACTCATTGACGATGGCGAGATCGAGCGCCGCAAGTACCGCCGCGAGCGGCACGAGTTGCCGCCCCCTCGAGAGCGCCAGCCCGGCGCCGAGAGCCAAGGCACCTGCGACCAAGAATTCTCGTGGCCAGGACTGAGCGATGACCTCGGCCGTCCGGATCGTGATCAGATCCGGAGCGACCGCGCCGAGCAGAGGCAACGGGAGCTGCGGCCAGAGGTTCACCAGGATTCCGGCGAGGAAAACGAGCAGCCCGGGCGCCAGCACCCACGGTCGAGGCCTGTCTTCGCGACGGAGTGCGCGATCCAAACCGAGCCCGGCGAGAAGACACAGAGCGAGGTTCGCCATCAGAAAGAACTTGATGGGTACTCGAAGCGAGCTCATCCAGAGAGCCATCGCGGCTTCGAGCGGCCCGTTCTCGCCGAGAGCCAGCAGAACACCGAGCGCCGCGAGCCCGTAGAGCCGAACGTAGCGAGACCCTGCCGACATGGCGAGCATGAAAAGCGCCGGTCCGAGATAGAGACTCAGTAGGTAGGGACTCCCGGTGGGGAACTGGGCTTGTCCCCAAGCGCCGGCGTCGGTCATCGTGTGCATGTCGCCGAAGAAGTGCGGCAGCACCGTCTCGAGCAATAGGATCGACCTGGCCGACCAGGCGAAGGAGACCCGGTGCGAAAAGCCCATCGAGCGCGCGGTGTCGTCGACGAGCGCGTGCGCTCCTAGCAACGTGGGCGCAGCTAGGAGCGCTGCCACTAGCAAACTGGCGCCCACGCCCATCACTCTTCGGACGCTCGGTCGCCGGGGTAAGAGCGCGAGACCGAATACCGCGGTCTGCAACAAGACTTCCGGCGAGAGCGCCGCAATCTGCAACGCTCCCAACCCGGCCAGGGTCGCGATACGTGCCAGCGTCGGCTGGATCCAAAAGGCGTGAAACGCCGTCAACACCCAGGGCGCCCAGCTCGCGCTGTGAAAGAGCTCGACGAAATTGACGGTCGAAAGCAGCGGGCCGGAGAGCCCATAGAACGCTCCCGCGGCCCAGCTTCCCCAAGCGCCCGCGCCGAGACGGCGGGCGAGCACCGTCGCCCCGGTCATCCCGATCAGAAGGAAAATCGGTGGGCCAAGGTTCATCGCCGCGTCGGCTCCAAAGAGCCAGACCAGAGTCAGGTCGAGGGGATCGGTCAGGAGAAACGACGCTCCGCTATCGGCAGTCGGGTTCCAAAGCGGCCAGACGCCTAGTGCGAGCGATCGCTCTAGGAAGACGTAGTTGGGGTAGTAGTAGATCGAGAGGTCGCGGAAAAAGAGTACCCGCCCTCCGAATACGATGCCGCCGAATACCCAGAGCGCCACCGTGAGATGGGCGACGTACGCGAGCCACCGGCGGCGCGAGGCTTCCGGGAAGAGGTCTCCCGGTCCGCCCATCCCTGAGTCACGGTTCATGCCGTCCGGCGGCCTGCCAGCAAGAGCGAGCTACCAACCGGGGGCGCAGGCCAAACCGCGGTTTCCAGGCGCATCAACGCGAGCAGTGCAGCGTGTGCCCACCGCCCTGGGGGTTGGAATCCCGTGCGGATGATCTCGGCATCGTCGCCCGAGCGGATCGCGAGGACGACCTTGCGCAGCAGCAGCAGGGGGACCAGTCCAGCTCCCCAGTACTGCAGCGTGTCGATCCGGAACGCGAAGCGCGCGAATTCAACAGCGAGGTTCCGCCGATTGTAACGACGGTGATGGCCCGCTGCCGTGTCGTAAGGACTGAAGAGAGGCTGGAGCGCCGGCACGTTGAGGACCAAGGCGCCACCAGGGGTGAGGTGGTTCAGCACCGATCGCAGAAACGGCTGTGTGTCCTCGACGTGCTCGAGCACGTCGAAGAGAAGCACGACGTCATAGGCTTCCCTGAAGCCGGGGCGTTCCTCGGTGACGTCGTAATAGAGGTTCCGACCGCGGCCGTGTCGCGCCAACCGGAGTGCTTCGATTTGGAGGTCGGTCATGTCGATGGTCCATTCGGTCGATGCCTCGAGCTCGCCCCGCAGGACTCCCGTTCCGCCACCGATCTCGAGGACCCGCAGGGGTCGGTCGAACGGAATTCCCGCCGCCCGAAGCGCGTGTCGCGTGGCAGCCAGGCGCCATCGGAACCAAAAGTGATCCTCCGCCATGAGGTGGTACCATTCGAACGGGAAGGGATTTTCACGGACCGCGGAGACGAGCTCGTAGGGCGCACGAGTACCTTGGACGGTCTCTCGAGCTAAGCGCATTACCATGGCACGCTTTCCGTCACATCCATCACCACGCGCGAAACGCTGGACGCCAGGCCACGGCGTTTCTTTATCTCGCCCAGGTGCTGGAGCTCAAGTGCAATGATTGCGGGAAGCTTTAAGCCACTTGTAGGCTTATTTTGACACACTTCCCGGGTGTTGGGAAAGCCCGCAGGGGGGGACGGTCCGAGAGCGTCCCCAGGAGCTGACGTCAGCCCTCGAGATGACTCGACTTCGACTGCTCGAGGGTCAGGGTCCGGAGCGTCTCGAGTAAGTCGTCCGGCTTCCAGCTATTGCCGGCGTGTAGCTCGAGAAGCGTACCATCGGGCCCGACGACAGCGGTCCTGAGATTGTGGACGATGTTCTCGTCCTCGCCGCTGTATTCCAGGTCTAGGAACCGCGCGAGTTCCCCAATGGCTTCCGGGTCCCCGGTGGCAAACTCCCAGTGGGCGAACGCGTCGGCGGTCACGTGAGCGTCGTCGAGAGCGTATTGCCGCAGCTTCTCTGGTGTGTCGTAGGCCGGATCGAAGCTGATCGTCAGGAGGTGCGTCCTTTCGTACAGATCGAGCTCGTCCTTCAGCATCCGTTCGAGAGCGCTGAACTGGGCGGTCATGCGCGGACAGAAATCGGCGAGTGGGCAACGTGTATAGATGAACGAGATCAGAAGCGCCTGGCCGGCGTAGTCGGCGATGCGGATGGTGGCCCCGTCCTGGTTGACGAGCTCGATGTTCGGTACCGCCTCGCCAAGACGGGCGGGGGGAACGGCATCCGCGTCCAAGGGAGCCGGTGCCTCGCTAATCACGACGTTTTCGAGCCAGTACTCGTTGCCGCTGACGACCAGCACGGCATTCAGCCGGTTGCCGGGCTCGAGGTATTGGAACGCCCACTCGTCTTTCAGTGGGAACGGCATGGTCATGGCGGCCATGAAATCGCCGATGGCTTCGTGATCGAGTGTCACCATGCCGTTTTCGGCATCCACGCTCACGACCATGCCTTTTACGTCGTAGCGACGTTCGTTTGTCGTTTCTTCGTTCCTACAAGCGGCCCAGCCCGTGATGAGCGCGAGGGCAACGATGAGTAGGCTCTTTTGCATGTCGTTATTCTAGCCCGGCCTTACAAGGGTTCCAAGCTCAGCACGGTGATCCCACCGGAGAGACAGGCCGAAAGCAAGCTTTGATGCAGAGTCACCGCTCGCCAGGGGGCGTGATGTTCTTCATCGGTGGTTTGGACGCGACGGACTTGCGCTCCTTCCAGGTGCCGAAGAGAACGCCGACCAACCCGAGAAGGATCTCGTCGATGAAAGGAATGACGTCTGGAATGATGAGGTCGGCGACGAAGAGCACGGCGATGAGAAGGAATAGATAGGGAAATCTCAGGCGGGAGGCGAAGCGCTCGATCAGCCGCGACCGTTCCCCTTGGTCCGAGAGGCCCATGGTGGACCCATCATATCAGGAGAGGCCGCGCCCAGGACCGCGGTATTCGACCGCCGATCACTTGTATACAGAATGGCGTTTTCCCAGCTGGCAGGCCGAAGCCGATCTTAGTAACCTGTTCGTTTAAACATACTTATAAGTTTGACCAATATGCTCATATTTCCACTTGACAGGCGGTCCCCACTTGGTCAAAATAGACCCAGATATGAGTTCGAACGACGTGCTGAATCGACGTGGCTGCGCATGTACCAGGCCCGGGGGACCGGGCCGGTGCCACTTGGAGCGCATCAGCATGTCGGGCAGCCTTTACGGAGGCAACGCCCTAATATAAGTAGCTAAGTCCAACCAAGCGGTTTCCGGCCCAGGTACGAAAGACCTGGGCCGTTTGTTTTTTGGGGCTGGATCTTTCGGAGCTGGGGTTGAGGATCGAGATGGAACTGGCGCGAGAGCAACTGAATCTAGAGTCGAACCGAGAGAGCCATCAAGCGAAAGTGCACGCGACCACCGAGGCGCTGAGTCTGGCGGCACAGCGTTTTGCACCGCGGCTAGTCATGGCGACCGGGTTTGGTATGGAGGGGTGCCTCCTCACCGACATGATCGGCAGAAACCGTTTCCCGGTGGATATCTTTACACTCGACACAGGCCTCTTCTTCGAAGAGACCTACGCGTTGTGGAGAAAGCTCGAGGAGCGATACGGACTGAAGATCCGGGCGGTCCGACCCGAGCTGACGGTTGCCGAGCAGGGCGAGCTATTTGGTGAGGCTTTGTGGGAGCGAGATCCGGACCAGTGCTGCCGTATGAGGAAAGTCGCGCCGCTTCGTGCCGTGTTGGCGGACGCCGACGCCTGGATCACCGCTCTAAGGCGAGATCAGACTCCGGAGCGGGCCAATGCCCAGCTGTTCGAGCACGATCACAAGTTCGGTTTGGTCAAGGTCAACCCTCTCGTGCATTGGACTTTCCAAGATGTTGAGGACTATGTGCGCGAGCATGATGTTCCGTACAACCCGCTTCACGATCAAGGCTATCCCAGTATCGGCTGCGCACCCTGCACCAGCCCCGTCCAGCCAGGAGAAGACCCTCGCGCTGGCCGGTGGCGGGGTAGGCAGAAAACGGAATGCGGCCTTCATAACCGTAACTCAGAGCAGATTCTGCTGCCCGTCCTGCAACCTACAGGGTCCTGACGTGTCCCCCCTCTTTCCGATCTCCCTGAAGGTCGAGGGTCGACGTGTCCTCGTCGTGGGTGGAGGGAACGTCGCCGAGTCGAAGGCCAGGAGCCTCCTCGAGGTCGGAGCGCTTGTTCACGTTGTCACTCCCGAGATCCGTTTCGATATCGGTCATCCGAATCTGACGCTCGTCCGCCGTGCGTTCGAGCCCAGCGATCTCGAGGGATGCTGGCTCGCCATCTCGGCGGCGCCGCCAGAGGTCAACCGGGCCGTCTCGGCGGCCGCCACGGAGCGCCGCATCTTCGTCATCGCCGTCGACGACCCCGCGAGCGCGACCGCCTACGGTGTCGCGGTCGTCCGTCGTGCCGGCGTCACGTTCGGCATCTCGACCGACGGCGCGGCAC
>JBOGJF010000060.1:0-5905 GCA_050747785.1 Vicinamibacteria bacterium | reverse complement strand
CGCGAAGGAGAAAGCCGAAGCGATGATGGTCGAGGGGAAGACCTCGGTCACGATGTTGTAGTCGCGAACCGCGGCATTGTAATAACGCCGTGCGTACTCGATGTTGTCCTCGAGCTCACGCATCTGGGTCATGAGTTGCCGAAAATGGCTGTCGGCCTTCAATGCCGGAGAGGCCTCCGCGATCGCCAAGAGGCCCTGTAGGGTTTTTGAGAGCATGCTCTCTGCCATGGCCTTCTCGCCGGGAGTCACCGCCCTCATCGCCAGGGCCCTTTTCTCGATGACCTGGGTCAGTGTGGCGCTTTCGTGCGCGGCGTAGGCCTTCACGGTCTCGACGAGATTGGGCAGAAGCTCGTACCGTTTCTTCAGATGGACGTCTATGTCCGACCAGGATCGTTGTGTCGCGTACCGCGAGCGCACCAGCCTGTTATAGAAGGCAATGACGACGATTGTGAACACCACAGCGCCTGCAAGCCCGGCCATCATCTTTAGATCCATCTCTCATTCCTCGTCACGGTAAAGGGAAGCAGCAGTCGCGCAAGGAAATAGACCTTCGGCGGGTTGCGACAATTGATTTCCCGAGTTTCGAAAGGAGACTGTATTTGAAATCATAAGGGATGCCGCCACGATGTTCAAGCAATGGCGCGGATTGGCTTCTCCGGGAACATCCACGGTATCGATTCCCACGCTGGAAATGGACTCACGGGACGTTCTGGACGATACTGCGCGTAACCGCGTTGATGAGCCTATGGCGCAGAACCGTTTCCAACACGTAATCGTTCTGAGCGTGCTCGTAGTTCCGGTCGGAACGCTGGCTTGGCAGGGAAGCGATCCCATTCCGGGCTTTTCCCGTTCGCGTGCTGGGAGTCAGCGGGCGCTCGAGGCGTCGCTTGTCTCCGAGCTCAGCACCGAAACGACGGGTAACTACTTCCGCTACCTGACCGAAGAGCCTCACCCGGCCGGCTCGGAGAGAAACTACCAGCTTGCCGAGTACACTCGCGATCGGTTCGTCGAGTTCGGGCTCGAGAGCGTGGATCTCCGCCGCTACGACGTGTACCTGCCGTTTCCCCGAGCGGTGAGTGTCCGGATGACTCGCCCCATCGAGTACGAGGCTTCCTTGAAGGAAGACGGTTACCCGGTCGACAAGGACTCCTACGCCAGCGAGGTTGGCATCACCTACGTGGGTATGTCCGCCTCGGGAGACGTCGCCGGCCAGCTCGTCTACGCTCACAGCGGAAACCCCGAGGACTACGACTGGCTCGAGAGCCAGGGCATTGACCCTCGCGGGAAGATCGCGATCGTGCGGTACTCGGTGCCGTATAGCTACCGCGGCTTCAAGGCCTGGGAGGCAGAGCGACGCGGCGTCAAAGCGCTCATCATCTATTCCGATCCCATGGAGGACGGATACCGCAAGGGCGACGTCTTCCCGGACGGCCCCTGGGGTCCGGAGAGCCACATCCAGCGGGGCGCGATCACGTACGACTTTATCGTGCCCGGAGATCCACTAACGCCGGGATGGGCCTCCGTGGAGGGGGCTCGACGGATCCCCGTCGAGGAGGCGCGCTCGGTGCCTCGCGTCGTCGCGGTGGCGATGTCGTGGCGGGATGCGAAGCCTCTTCTCGAGAACCTGAGTGGCCCGGTCGCTCCTCATGATTGGCAGGGAGGCCTTCCCATCACGTATCACGTGGGACCCGGCCCGGCGGAAGTGAACGTTCGAGTGGACATGGACGATGACCATTCGGTCCGCCCCATCTGGGTGGTCACCGGTGAGGTGCGTGGCAGTCGTGAGCCCAACCGTCGGGTCGTTCTGGGGAACCATCGCGACGCTTGGGTCTACGGCGGCGTCGATCCCTCGAGCGGAAGCGCGACGCTTCTCGAGTTGGCGCGAGTGCTCGGGAAGATGGCGCGGGAAGGAAAGCGGCCGGACCGCACGTTGACGCTGGCGAGTTGGGATGCGGAGGAGATGCATCTCACCGGTTCCACCGAATGGGGGGAAGAGCTCGCCGGGTTGCTCACCGAAGAGACGATCGCCTATCTCAACGTGGATAGCTCCACGGCCGGTCCGGATTTCAGCGCGGGCGCCGTGGCGAGCCTCAATCCGGTGCTGGTGTCGGTCTTACGAGACGTTCGCGATCCCAACACCCGCGGTAGCGTGCTGGACGCTTGGAGGCGCCTCAAGGACGTGGATGAAGACGTCGATCTGGTCGATAACGAGCTCGGGAGTGGTTCCGACTATACCGTCTTTCTCAATTACCTCGGCATTCCCATCATCGATATGACGTTCGACGGACCCTACGGCGTCTATCACTCTCAGTACGACAATTATTACTGGATGACGCATTTCGGAGATCTGGGATTTCGTTACATGACGGCCATGGCGGAAGTCTGGGGTCGGCTTGCGCTCCGGCTGGCGAATGCCGAAATCTATCCCTTCGACTTCGAGCTCTACGCCAGCCGGGTCGACGGATTCCTGACCGCGCTCGAGAAGCAGCCGGACGTCGCCGGAAATATGGACCTCGGGTTTGCGAAGGAAGCAGTCGCCGTCTGGCGTGGAGAGGCTGTGCAACTGAACCAGGCGATCGGGAGCGTGTTGGCGCAGCAGGGGGAAGATGCGACGACCCCGGCCACGCGCCTCCGCGAGGTCAACGAGCGTCTGCTGCAGGCTGAGAAAGCGTTCCTTCTTGGGGAAGGAATCCCCGACCGCCCCTGGTTCAAGCACGCGCTCTACGCGCCGCGTTACACCTATGCCGCCATGTCGCTTCCCGGTGTGCAGGAGGGGGTGGATGAGAAAGACTGGGAACGTGCGCGTAGCCAGCTCGCTCTACTCACCGAGCGTTTCCAGCGGGTGAGCGAGATCATTCGTCAGGCGGGGGCGAGCCTCCGCTGACGCACCGACCCTAACGCCCTCAAGGGCAAGAGGCGTAGACGTCGAACGATGCCGTTTCCTTACCGCTGCCGGAACCGCCGCCGGTAACCCGGTGAGTGGACTTGACCTTGTAGAAGCAGGCAGTGTCGGGCCCATCACAAGCAGCACGGAGCTCGCGGGACGAGATGTCACAGGTCAGCAGCCACTCACCCGTCGCGGGGAGGTCGTAGGCGCACGTGAACACCCCCCCTCCTCCGGAGAGCCTGTGCTCGACCTGGACCTGGATGGGACTATATAAGGCGTAGATCAAACTGCCAAAAGTCAGCGTCGAATGGAGGTCTTGGCAGATCTGGTAAGAGTGGCCGACGATGGTGTAGTTGCTGTTGAACTTGATTTTCTGGAAGCTAGTCCAGACGTTGTAGACGTCGATGTCGCCAGCCAGAGCCTGACGTCTTTGCGCGAGTCGCTGCTCTTCGGCATGGTCACTCAGCACGGGCCCCAAGTATTGGGCCTCGCTATTCAGGACCCGGAGCTCCGGACCCTCGGGCTCCTGGGCGGCCGCGGACGCCGCCAGTAACAGAAGAATGGGTACTAACAGATTCCCAATCCAGGTAAACGGAACTAAGCGCGTCCCAATCCAGAGATTCCGCATGACGTATCCTCCTCTTTTGTGTTGTGGCGGCATCACGGGGAACGTTCCCGCTATACAGGGCGGGAAGCTAGCACCGCGATTATGAGAATGTCAATCACGGTTCCTCACAGGTTCTCCGGTTGAGGTTGTCAATCCAGGTGTCGCATCGACGGCGTGCAAGACGTGGTGAAAGGAGACGGATTGAGGGCGCGCACGCAGGCCATTGGCTCGGCTGATAGGATGTGTCCGTGAGCGACCCAGGCGATCCGATTCCCGAGAAACCGGGGAGCTCCAGCCCAAGTTCCGCCGGCTCACCGTCCTTCTGCCAGGATCTGGACACACGACCGGGACTATAGACTGGCAGGACGGCACGACGCCGGACTCCGCTACGGTGGAGGGGGGCGTTCCATGGACCGTGACGCACCCTTATCCGCCGCTCGGTCCGTACAAGGCGGATGTTGCTTGCTGCTCTTTCCTGCGAGGAGTAGCGGAGACGACCGCTCCACGGATTTCCTGAGCTCCTCGGTCCTCGTGGTCGAGTACCGGCTTGGGGTCGCCACTTGCGTTTTCTCCTGGCATACTAACTGGTATCCCCTTCGCTTATCGAAAGGACGGCCTGACCGATGTGGCGTCCGCCGGTTCGAAAGGAGCCGCGGCCCGGGAGGAGTGTCGAATGAGCTCATCCGAAACGAAGCTGGAAAGGTCTGTCGAACCGATCTCGGTCGAGCGCTGGCCGTCCGAGATCCCGCTCCTGATTCTCGTTGCGATTGCGTCGGCGGGAATCTGGCTCATGCTCGCCGTCAGCGTGATCGGCATTGTCTACGTGCTGCTCATTGGCCTGGTCCTGTTCTTCGCGAACGTCGTTTCCATTGCCCACATCCGCGGGAGCGGCGTGCGCCTGGGGCCGAATCAGTTTCCCGACCTCTTCCGCCGTGTCGAGGTGCTCGCCGCGCAGATGGGCATGGAATCCATGCCCGAAGCGTACCTCATGGAGGCCGGTGGCACGCTCAACGCGTTTGCCACGAAGTTCCTTCGTTCTCGCCTGATCGTGCTCTACAGCGATCTGCTCGACGCTTGCGGCGAGGATAGCGCCGCACGCGACATGGTCATCGCTCACGAGCTGGGACACATCAAGGCCGGGCATTTTCGATGGCTGTGGTTTCTCGCGCCCGGGATGCTGATCCCGTTTCTCGGAACGAGTTACTCGCAGGCGAGAGAGCTCACGTGCGACCGCTACGGAGCCGCTCTTTGTGGCGACCCGGATGGAAGTCTCCGCGGCCTGGCGATCCTCGCGGCCGGGAAGGACCATGGCCGTTTGGTCAACCTGCAGGGCTTCGCAGAGCAGAGAAGACTCCTCGACACGGGCTGGATGACCCTGGGGAAATGGTTTTCGACCCACCCTCCCCTCTGCGAGCGCATCGCGGCGCTTCGACCGTCGCTCTTAGCGACGCTCGAGCCCTCCTCACGCGGCTTGCTCCGCGCGCTTGGCATCGTTGGCGGTCTGATCATGATTCCCACGATCGCCTCCGCTATTTTCATCGCCACGCTCATCCCCCAATTTCAGGCGATGCTCGATGAGGCGCAGGACATCGAGGAGGAACCTTCCTCAACCTCCGTGCCCGCGGTAGATGTCGATGACGCACGCTATCAAGTTGACGAACAAACCGCGCAGCTGGCGGTCGTGGCCGAGGAGTATCAAAGCAAGATCGGCGTCGTTCCTCCCGACGCCGAGGCGCTATACGCGGCCTGGAGGTCCCTCCGGTCGGGGGAGGAGGAGCCCCTGGATCCATTCGACGGTTCGAAGTACGGCTACTACGTAACCGACGACGGTTTCGTCCTCTGGAGCTCGGGGCCCGACGGCGCCGCCGAGACCGAGGACGATATCGTGCAGGAGTTTCCGCTGGTGCAATGAGCCGCGACAGGCCCCGCCGGGCTTCCTTTGACGGCGCACACTCCGGGCGCTTGACGTTTAGACGTTAAAACGCTAAAATGTCGACGTGAGCGAAGAACCAAAACGCGCGACGGTTTACTTCGATCCCGAGCTCCACCGTGCCCTCAGGCTAAAGGCCGCGGAGACCGACCGTCCCATCTCCGATCTGGTGAACGAGGCGGTGAAGCTGTCTCTGGCCGAAGACGCCGAGGACTTGGCCGCCTTCGAGGACCGCGCGCGAGAGCCCAACCTGCCCTTCGAGAGCGTCGTGAAGGATCTCAAGAGGCGTGGGAAGATATAGCGTCTTCATCAAGCCCTCGGCGCTCCAGGAAATCGAAGCAATCGACCGAAAGGCCGACCGACAGCGTATCGTGCGTCGGATCCAAAGCCTAGCGACCGACCCGCGACCTGCGGGCTGTGAAAAGCTATCCGGTCGAGAAAAGTACCGAGTACGTCAGGGTCGCTACCGTATCCTCTATTC
>JBOGJF010000059.1:0-1304 GCA_050747785.1 Vicinamibacteria bacterium | reverse complement strand
GTGCACCACTGGTACGGAAGCGTCTTCGTCCCCGGAGCCACTTTGGAAGATGTTTTGCTGTGGGAGCAGGACTACGCGCGGCACGAGGACTATTTCGACGAAGTGGAGGTATCGCGATTGATCTCCCGAGAAGGTGACGTTTTTCGGATCTTTCTCAGGTTGCGGCGAACGAGAGTCATCACCGTCCACTACAACACCGAGCATCTCGTGGTCTACTCCCACCATGGCCCCGGCCGGGCGACGAGCACGAGCGAGGCGACGCACATTCGTGAGCTCGAGGACGTTGGAACGCCTCGCGAACGTGAAAAGTCTTCCGACCAAGACCGCGGCTTCCTGTGGCGACTCAATTCCTACTGGCGGTTCAAGAACGAGGAGGGTGGGGTCATCGTGGAGTGCGAGTCCGTCAGTCTCAGCCGCGACGTTCCGCAGGGTGTCGCTTGGATGGTACAGTCCTTTTTGGAGTCGGTGCCGAAGGAGTCTCTGGAGAACACGCTGCTTCCCATTCGGACTCACCTCAGCCGCCCGACGCCGGCCGGCGGGCGCTAGTCCAGACCACGCATAGCGGATAGCTCCTATCCGATCGGATAGGTCGGAGCTCGCCGGTCCTCTCCCTCCAAAGGGGTTGAACGCCAAACCCGTTGAATCAAAGCCATGTGCGCCGGCTCCCGGTGTCCATCGAGCGAGGCCCGCTGTGGTACGGGCGTTGCAGTACATCTCGACGCCTGAGAAACGTATCAGCAGAAAGGGAGAGAGTGAGATGCCGGAAGACGTGTCGAAGGACAGGAATGGAGTCACGCCCCATCACACCCGCGACAATTCGAGCCTGACGGCGTCGCTGGAAAAGCGAGTCCTGGTCTGGCTGGCTCGCCGCACGCCGAACGCCGTGAGCTCGGATCACCTGACGCTTCTGGGTCTAGCGGCGATGTTCTTCGCCGGGTTTTTCTTCTGGGCCGGGCGGTGGAGTCCCTACGCCCTTTTCGGCGTCGTCTTTTGCTTGGCGTTGAACTGGCTGGGGGATAGTCTCGATGGCACGTTGGCCAGGGTGAGGGATCGGCAGCGTCCCCGCTACGGTTTCTACGTCGATCATGTCGTCGACGTCTTCGGCGCGGCGTTCCTCATGATCGGTTTGGCACTCTCACCTTACATGAGCTCGATGGTGGGTCTCGGCTTGCTACTCTCCTATCTGATGCTATCGGCGGAGATCTACTTGGCAACTCATACCGTCGGAATCTTCCGCATCTCCTACTGGAAGTTGGGTGGCACGGAGCTCCGCATCCTCCTCGCCGCGGGGACGATCTACGCGC
>JBOGJF010000058.1:0-1976 GCA_050747785.1 Vicinamibacteria bacterium | reverse complement strand
ATCTTCGTGATCGCCGCCGTCAGCGTCGTCTTCCCATGGTCCACGTGACCAATCGTCCCAACGTTCACATGCGGCTTACTTCGATCAAATTTCTCCTTCGACATAATTTCCTCACCCTAGTCGTTATTAGACCTACCGACCGTGTACCTTGGCTACGACTTCTTCGCCGACCTGCTTGGGGGCTTCCACATACGATGAGAAATGCATCGAGTAAGTGGCACGCCCCTGCGTGGCGGATCGGAGATCCGTGGCATAACCGAACATTTCAGCCAAGGGGACGGTGGCCCCGATGATCTGCGTGTTGGCCCGGGTGGTCATCGAGTTGACCCGTCCGCGACGCGAATTGAGGTCGTTGATGACCTCACCCATGTAGTCTTCCGGCACCACGACCTCGACTTGCATGATCGGCTCGAGCAAAACCAAATCGGCACTACGGGCGGCATCCTTGAAGGCCATCGAGCCCGCGATCTTGAAGGCCATCTCCGAGCTGTCCACTTCGTGATAGCTGCCGTCGTAGAGTCGCACGCGGATATCGACCAAGGGGTAGCCGGCAAGGATGCCATGCTCCATGGCTTCTTTGATGCCGGTTTCTATCGACCGGATGTACTCGCGCGGGATCGAACCGCCCACGGTGGCGTTCTCGAACTCGAACTTGCCGCCCGGTAGTGGCTCGATCTCGATCTTGCAATGGCCGTATTGACCCCGCCCACCGGTTTGCCGCACGTAGCGCCCCTCGCCTTTGGCGGCCTTGCGGATCGTTTCCTTGTAGGCCACCTGCGGTCGACCCACGTTGGCGGCGACGTTGAACTCCCTCAGGAGTCGATCGACGACGATCTCGAGGTGAAGCTCTCCCATGCCGCTGATGATGGTTTGGCTCGTCTCGGGGTCGTTGTGAACCTTAAAGGTGGGGTCCTCCTGGGTGAGCTTGCCCAAAGCGAGTCCCAGCTTCTCCTGGTCCACCTTGGTCTTCGGCTCGATGACCACGGAGATAACCGGTTCGGGAAAATGCATGGACTCCAGAACCACGGGGTGGTCCGGGTCGCAGATGGTGTCCCCGGTTTGAACGTTCTTGAGCCCCACCGCCGCCGCGATGTCACCCGCATAGACTTCTTTGATGTCTTCCCGCTTGTTCGCGTGCATCTTGAGCAGGCGCCCAATGCGCTCGCGGCTGTCGCGGGTGGCGTTCAGCACATAGGAGCCACTCTTCAGATAACCTGAGTAGACGCGGAAGAACGCCAACTGCCCCACGTAGGGGTCGGTCACGATTTTGAATATTAGCGATGAAAATGGAGCCTCGTCACTCGCCCGCCGCTCGACGTGCTCCCCGCTTGCCGGATCGACACCCACGATCGCGGGGATGTCGAGAGGAGAAGGAAGATAGTCCACCACCGCATCGAGCAGGGGTTGAATCCCCTTGTTCTTGAAGGCCGCGCCACAGAGCACCGGAACGAGCTGGAGCGCGACCGTTCCCTTGCGCACGGCGGCCCGGATCTCGTCTTCCGAGGCGGTCTCGCCATCGACGTAACGCTGCATCAAGTGATCATCGACCTCGCTAGCGGCTTCGACGAGCTTCTCCCGGGCGGCCTGCGCCTGCTCCAATTGATCAGCGGGAATCTCCTCAACTAAGAACTCCGCGCCCAGTGTCTCATCGAGGTATCGAATCGCCTTCATGTTGATGAGATCGATCACCCCGGCGAACGTGTCCTCGCGACCCAGCGGCAGCTGGATGGGAACGGCGTTCGCCGCCAGCCGGGTACGTATCATCTCGACCGCCCGCTCGAAATCCGCCCCCGCGCGGTCCATCTTGTTCACGAAGGCAATCCGCGGGACCTTGTACCGGTCGGCCTGACGCCACACCGTTTCCGACTGAGGCTCTACGCCGCCGACCGCGCAGAAAACCGCCACCGCACCGTCCAAAACGCGCAACGATCGTTCCACCTCTGCAGTGAAGTCCACGTGGCCGGGCGTGTCGATGA
>JBOGJF010000057.1:0-2336 GCA_050747785.1 Vicinamibacteria bacterium | reverse complement strand
TCGCCTGACCGCCAGATGGATCGAAGTGGGGCGGCGTCATGGCTGGATTCACGGTCACGGCGACTTTCCAAAAGGCGTGGAAGGAGCTCAGCAGGACCGACCCGGACCTTGCTGACAAACTCAGGGCACGACTGGCGTACATCCTGGAGGAGCCGTTCTCGGCGGGCAGTCCGAAGATAGGACCGCTCACTGGATACAGGGCCGACCATGTCGTGCACCAAGGGAGACGATATGTGATTGCTTGGTACCTGAAGCCCGGCAAGAAGGAAGTGATCCTCACCTCCCTGGGACCCCACGATAGTGCCTACGAGGAGGCGAAGCGAGAAGAGAAGCTCAGGAAACGAGGAATCCAGGAAACCTTTCCCCTCAAGAAAGCCGTCCCGTCTCATCTTGGGCTAACATTCCGCCCTCCGGTGAGTGACCGCGATTCCCAGGTCGGGGAGATGCTCCCGGACACCAAAGAGCTTCCGGCGCCAGAAGTTCTCGTAGGTGTCCGGTTCGACGGTGCGGACGACGAGTAAGGAGAGGAGCGCCTGACCGCCGTGGCTGGTCCAGCTCATCCACTTGTGCTTGAAACGTTTGGACACTTCGCCCATCAACCGCTCCAACAGATTATTGTGCCAGGGGATCCGGATTCCCTGCAAGGCGAGAGTGGCGAAAGTCGTCACCGAGTTGCTCGCCCGGCGGAGGAACCGCGCCGTCTTCCTCATGCCGTCGTTCCAGAGTCGCGTCGCGAGTCGACGGAACTCCTTAATCGTCTGCTTGATGCGATGGAGGACGGCCTCCGCCTCGCCCTTCGGGAGGTGGAGCGCGAGGCTGTTCTTGAGGTGTTCGAGGATTGCAACGACCGTGCTCACGATCGCGTCGGTCTCGTCGCTCTTCGACTTCCCGTCGTCCCAGAGCACGAATGGCATGTAGCGAACGACGTGGACCAGGCACGGTTGCCAGTAGCCGCCCTCCGGGGTGAAGAGGGCGGCGAGTCCTTTCTCGAAGTCGCTCACGACGGTGGGCGGCACGGGTTCGCCACCGTCAGTCTCGAACCGCGTGAGAGCGGCCGCAGGGAGGTGAGCCTCCCACGGCTTACCGACGGTGAGGCTCCGGAGTCTGGGCGGAGCCGTGGGAGACGTGGCGAGGACAATGTTCACGTCGTGGTGACCGCCGGGGCGTCGCTGCGCGTGGACCTTGGTCCCGTCGGGCTGATGTGTGATGGCGACGAGTTCTCGCCCGTGGATCTCCCGGATTAGCTTCGCGCCGTCCTCGATGACGCGGCGGTTGATCGTGTGTGCGCTCGGCGCACCGTCCACGGTCTTTCCGAGTTCCTCGTTCGTGTTCCGGTAGCTCATCCGTTGGGCGCCGGACTCCACGAGAGCGACGACATCGTCCTGGTAGACCCGCAGCGGCTGGATCTTCACGTCGTCCCAAAGCGGGACGAACGACTCGCGGGTAGGGAGGTGCTTGACTCTCGTCACCCGCACCTCGATCTTGCCGAACCTCGTCCCGAGTTTCCTCCTCTTCGTGCCGGCGCGACGGTACTCGCACTCCGGATCCGGATGGTAGCGAGGTCCGCAAAGAGCGTCACAGACATCCCGATTCCTCTCCTCCAAGAGCGCCTTCAGATCCTCACGACCGGCACCTTCCTGATGGAGGCGCTCCGTGAGCGCCGCCAGCGTTATAGGTCCGTCCCACTCTACACTCCATTCAAGCTGACACTTGGGCATCCCTTTCACCTTCTGGGTTTGCTGACACACACCCGAAGGCGGGGTTGCTCAAGTGTTAGCCCAGTTTGCTACGGGACGAGTTTCTTGATTCAACTTCTCCTGCGATGCCACTTTGGGAGGCATGACAAGTCAACTTAAAACCAACCATTACTGAACGCCCCCATGGCGCGGCTTCGGACCCACCCTAGATTGAACAGAGCCCGGTGTTGGTCGAGCGAGGTGAGCCCGCGTTCCAGGCGACTCGACGGCAGTTCCTGTAGAAGGGCATTTCAGCAAGAGCGTTAAAATACCGAGTATCGTAATCTTGCAGGTGGTGGGAGGAAACAGGCGCAAAAGCGCACCCACCCCCGAGGAGCCGGCAGCATACGCCACCCTCCTCGCACCGGCTAAGAGAGCTTGGTGCCCCCTCGCCGGCTTCCTCGGGATATCCTGCTGGACTGGAATGCCCAGGCATATGGCTAGTGCGATTCACATCCTGAGCCGGTTACCTGGTGGGAGTGGCTCTTCGGGCTTCCTGCGGTCGCCCAGTCCGCGAAGCGCTTCGTCGGCTAGGATCTCGGCGCAGCGATCGAGATGAGCGTCGTACTCCTTGAGGGTGGTCTCGAGCCGGTCGAGGTG
>JBOGJF010000056.1:0-2817 GCA_050747785.1 Vicinamibacteria bacterium | reverse complement strand
GTGCTGACGTGGACCTTGAGTCCAGGAAGGCGTTCCGGCCTGCGCGCCGCGTTGATGGCCGGGTTGGCATTGAGCGTGGGGTTTACGACCAGCTTCTCGATGAACGAGTCGACCACGGCGGCGATGTTGTACAGACCCCCGAGCCGGTCATAGAGCGACGGTTCCGACGGGGTCGGCGCTTGCCCGGGCAGAGCGGAGCTCAACGAGGCCACGGTGAACCCGGCGAGAAGCGCCGCGGCCGTGAAACTAGATCGAGTCATCATTTTCCTCCTTGGCTCGAAGTCGGCTTTCGTGCCTTGACGGTGATGGAGAAAACCATCTCCCCATGCCGTTGAGGCGGCATGGCCCTTCGCAGGAGATCCAGGAAGTCCGGATCGAAAAGCGGATACCGTATGATGTCCGCGAGGCCGAAAGGTCTCCGGTCGACGACGGTGATGTCATCGAGTCCGACGTTGAAGAACTTCTTCAAGAGCACTGGCTCCGCCAGCGTCCCGGCCAGTCACCCAGCCAGCGCCGCCGGGCTCTTGAGCACTTCCTCCGGCAGCGCTTGGTCGAGCACGAGGTCGGAAATGGAGACGCGACCTCCGGGCTTGAGGACGCGCAGAGCCTCGGCGAGGACCCTGCTCTTGCGGGTCGACAGGTTCAGCACGCCGTTAGAGACGATCACGTCCACCGACGCTTCGGGAAGGGGGATCTGCTCCATGAGCCCTTGGTGGACCTCGACGTTCGGAAGGCTCACCTCGGCCGCGTGCCCGCGCGTGCGCTCGACCATCTCCGGCGTCATGTCGAGGCCGATGGCCCTTCCCTTGGAACCGACGGCCCTCGCGGCGAGAAGGGTGTCGATTCCAGCGCCGCATCCCAGGTCCAGAACGATCTCGCCGCGCCGGAGCTCCGCGTGGGCTACCGGGTGGCCGACGCCGAGGGCGAGAGTCACGGCCCCTCGCGGCAACGAATCGATCTCCTCGGGAGTATAGAAGGCCTCGGCCACCGCGGTTCCGCTCGAGCTTACTTGCCCGTAAGTCTCGCGAATGATCGACCGAGCTTCTTCGTCTCGAAAGTAAAGCATGGTCATGCCTCCCACGTTCGTTCGTCGATCGCTCGGCGGATGCGCTGCTCGATGTCCTCGGGGAGCGGCGCATCGCCCAGTCGCTCCTTGACGAAGCTGTCCAGGCTCCGGCTGAAGTTCAGCCGATCGCAGCAGTTCAGGCAATTCCGGAGATGAGCCTCGAAGGCCTCGAGTGGCTCGCCGCCGAGGGCCCGGTCCAGGTATAAAAAGAGCTCCTTGATAGCCTGCTTGCAACTCATCGACTTCGTCTCTTCCACGTCTTCACCCATCCGCGCCTCTTGGCGCATTCCCACAGCTCCCGCTCCAAGATCTTGCGGCCCCGGTGGAGCCGCGACATGACCGTGCCCAAGGGACAGCCCAGCACCTCGGCCAGCTCGCGGTAGCTCAGCTCCTCGGTGTACAGCAGCAGGAGCGGCAACCGGTAGACCTCCGGCAGCGCCGAGACCGCCCGGCGAACTTCCTCGTCCCGGAACCGAGAGATAAAGTCCTCGTGGATGTGTTCGGAATAGGGGAAGGGGTCCTCATCCGCGATCCGATCGTAGAGCGAGAAACGATCCAACCCGGCGATCTCCGCGGCCGGAACCTCTCGGCTCTCCCTGCGGTAGCGGTCCATGGCCAGCCGGTTCAGTATCTGGAAGAGCCAGGGCCGGACGCGCTCCGGATCGCGCAGCGAAGGAAAAGCCTGCAGAGCCTTGAGGTAGGTCTCCTGGACCAGATCTTCGGCTGCCGCTGGGTTGCCGCTCAGGTGGAGCGCAAAGCGGTATAGCGACTGCAAATACGGAAGCGTCAAATCCTCGAAGCGCGCGGGACGGCTCTGGGCGACCGGCCCCACTTCGCCTTCCATCACTGGATGCTCCTCTCCATAGTCTCATTGCTTGAGACGGGGTAGGGTGCCGGATTATTTCCTAAGAGTCCAACGGTCGGCGACCGGGGGCCAGCCCGACGTCACACCGCTTGACATTGCGGGGAGATAAGCCTATTCTACTAATCAATTGTCTACTTGAGCATGAGGATGGATTCACACCGCGCCTACAAGAACAATATTTATGAGGAGCTTGCGCGAATCGGCAAGGCCGTAGCGAGCCCCCGACGGTTGGAGCTCTTAGACCTTCTGTGCCAAGCACCGCGCACCGTCGAAGCGCTCGCACACGAAGCAAATCAATCGGTGGCGAACACATCGCAGCACCTTCAGGTGCTTCGAGGGGCTCGGCTGGTCGAGACCGACAAGAAAGGGCTGTTCGTCACCTACCGTCTCGGGGACCAAGGCGTATGTGATTTCTATCGCGCCTTGCGCCTGCTCGCCGAATCGAGGCTGGCGGAGATCGAGCGCGTTACACAGAATTATTTGGAAGATCGGAAAGGTATGGAAGCAGTGGACCGCGAGGCATTGCTCGCCCGTGTCCGGCGCGGTGAGGTCCTCGTCCTCGATGTGCGACCGGCGGAGGAGTACGTGGCAGGACACATCCCTGGGGCGCTGTCGGTTCCCCTGAGGGAGCTCGAAACTCGGCTCGAGCAGCTCCCCGTGGATCAGGACATCGTGGCCTACTGTCGCGGCCCCTACTGTCTCTTGGCGGTTGAAGCCGTTGAGCGGCTCCGGGCCCACGGATTGAAGGCTATGCGGCTCGAGGACAGCGTCTCCGACTGGCGGGCCCGCGGCTTTGAGGTCGAAAGGGGGCCGGGTCGTGCCGGCACGCGCTCTGAGACCGGCGCACGGTAGCCGTTTCTATCAAATGACCGACTGGGCGTTGAGC
>JBOGJF010000055.1:0-7311 GCA_050747785.1 Vicinamibacteria bacterium | reverse complement strand
GGCGACCGCGACCTCGAGGTTCTGGACGGAGTCGGTTCGGAACAAGGTATTGGTCTCGGAATGGAGCGCGCCGCGATTGGCGATGCGGTAGCGCGCGTCGTTCGCGTCGTGGAGGAGCTCTCCGCCGGAAGACCAGTTGAAGGCATTGTCGAGCAGTTGGATATCGACGACGACGGTCTCTCCATCGGCCGTGAGCTCGCCCGCCGCCTCGCCCAGGAACCCGTTCGATCGATCGCTCGCGGAGAGAACGAACGGACCTACCGGGACGCCGGTGATCTCGTAGGTTCCGCCCGAAGCGTCGTCATCGGAGAAGGTCCCTCCGAGGTCGGGAGTCAGGCTCCTGAGATCGACAGTGACGGAACCGGAGAGCGACTCGCCGAGCGGTGGTATCACCTGGCCGGTGACGGTACCGAGCCCGTTCAATCGAATGTTGACCTCGGCCTCGCCGTTCGGGGGTATTTCGATGTTGCGCTTGCGGGCCCGGCGCTGCCCGCCGACGAAGACGTCGATTCGATAGGTGCTGCTCGTGGGAAGCTCTTCGAATCGGAAGCCGCCGTCGGCCCCGCTCGTGACCGCCTCTCTCGCGGTGTTGATGTTGCCCTGGTAGAGCCGGACATCGGCGCCGGCCACCGGTGTCACACCGTCTGGCGCCATGATGATTCCGAAGATCGCCCCGGTAGGCTCGAGGCTCAGCTCAATCCGGACTTCCTGACCGGCCAACGCGGTTCCCGATCTGGAAGCGGTGAGGTCGGTCGAGGGATCGCGGGCGGTCACCGTGAAGGCACCGGCGAGAACCGGCGTAAACACGAGCGAACCATCGGCTTCACGGGATGGCGCGCCCAAGCTCGTCGACGCACCGAACCGATTGAAGCTGAGAGACGCCTCGGCGTCGGAGAGGATCGCGCCGAGTGAGTCGCGCACGGTGAGGCGCACGGAGCCGAACCCGAGGAGCTGGACCGTGACCTCGACCGTCTCGCCGGGCGTGGTTAGGGCGCCGCTTCCGCGGCCGCGATCGCCATCCGCAGGATCGCTGACGTCGACCGTGAAGTCTCCAAGTGTGATGTTGTGGACGAGGAAGCGACCCTCGGCGTCGGTCGCGGCGAGTCCGACGGCTTGGTTGCCTCGTAGGATCAGCACGTCGAGTTGGGCCCCGGCCGGCGTCCCGTCGAAGCGCAGAACCTGACCGGAGACGCTCCCCACGAAAGCGAGCGCGATGTTGGCGGTGATCACGCGATCATCCGGATCGACGCTCACGACCGTGGAGCCCGCCCGACCGCTGGCCGAGTCCACGGCCTGTACCAAGGCGTTGCCGATGCCGACGTCTTCGAAACGGTAGCGGCCGGAAGCGTCGGTCAGCGTGTTTCTGCTCTCGGCTCCGAACGTGAGCGTGACGTCGGCTCCCGCGACGGGGCTCCCTCCCAACGTCACCAGACCCGTCACCACCGCCCCCGAGGTCATGAAGGTGCTCACGAAATCGGCCCCGAGCTTTCGACCCAGCGTGTCTTCGACGTTCCTGCTCACCGTCACCTGGATGTCGCTCCGCGGCGGCAGGAACGCGTTGGCGGTGAAGGTGACCTCCAGCCCGTCAGCAGAAACAATACTCGTACCGGGGACGTTGCCACCGTTCGAGAGATCGGAGACGCTCAGTCGGCCGGACAAGCTTCCCGGTGCCACGGGATCGGTGAAGCGGATGGTAATGGGAGCATCCGGTGGCACGGGCACCGAGCCGTCAGGCGAGGTCGACGCAACCGCAATCGGCGAGTTGTCGAGTACGAGATCGCCGAGATCGATCTCCTCGCCGTTCATGGCGGCCGTGCCCGAGGCGATCGCTAATCCGTTGCTGGCCGGATCCTCGGCGCGCACGCTGAACGCTCCGAGCGGTATCCCCTCGATGCGGAACGTCCCGTCGGCCGCGGTGAGGTCGTTCAAGGAGAAGCCGACCCCCTTCGCCGAGACCACGACGTTCGGGGCCGGCGTCGCGCCGTCCGGCTTGACGATGCGGCCGAGAGCGGTCGCCGCGTCGGCAAGCTGAATGTCGATGGTCACGGTCTCGCCATCGTGCGTGACGATCCCCGTGGCGTTGCCGCGCAGAGGAGAGCCACTCATCGAGAGCGATAGATTGAGCTCACCCACTGGAATACGCAGGAATCGGAACGTTCCATCCAGGGCGACGGTTGCCGTCAGGCTGCGCGCGAACGGCGCCGGGGTGCTCAATCGCACGAGACCCGTGGTCAGCGGGGTCACGCCGTCGGAGTCGAAGGCCGTGCCCCCGACGGTTCCCGTGCCGTTGAAGACGACGTCGATCGTGAGCTCCTCACCCTCGTTGAGCGTCCCCGCAGCGATCCCGGCGTCGAAGCCTTCTTCCGCACGGAGCTCGAAGTCCCCGACGGGAACGAACTCGAATCGGAACCTGCCCGCCGCGCTGCTCCGACTGCGCAGCAAGCTTCCCTGTGGATCGAGCGCAACGCTCGCCCCCGGCACCGGTGTGACACCGTCGGGCCTAAGAACCGAGCCCAGCACGGTGCCGCTCGGTTCGAGAGCGATCTCGATGTCGGTAAGGGTTTCACCGTCGGTCGTGATCGACCCTTCGACCGAGCCCGTAAGGAGAAGCCCGGGGACCGTCGCCATGAGCGTGAAGCTTCCAACCGGCACACCTTGGAACGCGAACTCCCCGCCGCTTCCCGTAGTGGCGGTCGCATCGAAGTTGGCGAGAGCGCTCGAAAGTCCGGTTCGCGAGGTGAGATCGACCGTGGCGCCGGCCACGGGGTTGCCGTTGCTGGTCACGATGCCGGAGACGGAGCCCAGGCCGAGCATGCGGATCTCGAGATCGATCGCTTCGTCTTCCGTCTCGATCTTCCCCGAGGCCTCGCCGACGCGTCCGGTCACAGGGTCGGTCGCGGTCAGAAGAACCGCTCCCGCGGGAACGAAACGGAACTCCACGCGGCCGAGGGAGTCCGGTGCGCTCCCGCTCGTCGTCGAGCCCAGGAGTCTTCCGGTGGTTCCCTGACGCAAACGAACCTCGGCGTTGGGGATCGACTCGCTGCCGTCCGGGCTCTTGACGGTCGCGCGAACCGTTCCAGTCTGAGTGAGGGAGACCGTCACATCGGTCGTCTCACCTTCACCCAGAACCACCCCGTCGGCACGGCCGCCTCGCCCCAGGCTGTCGCTGGCGGTGACGCTGAACTCGCCCTCGGTGATGTTCTCGAATCGGATGACTCCACCCGCGGCCGCGGTGATCGCCCCCGCCGCCTCATCGAAGGGGAAGCTCGAACGGCGAAGCTCGACGAATGCTTCCTCGACCGGATCTCCCGCGCCATCCAGCACGGTGACCTCGACCGCCCCGCGGCCGAGCAGCCGCAGATCGGCGGTCAAGGACTGGTCGGCGAGCAGCGAGACCATCCGCTCGGCAACACCGCCGGTTACGACGTCGGAGGCGCTCAGGAGATAGGTGCCGGCGGGGAAGATCTTGGCGAAGACGAAGCGGCCGTCGGCATCCGTGGTCACCGTCACGTCGGGAAATGTCGTCGAGGACGTTGTGACCGAGACGCCGGCGCCCGACGGCGTGACACCGTCCGGCAGGAAGACCGTCCCGCTCAGCTCACCGGCGGTCGTCGAGGCGAGGTTCAGCGTGAAATCGAGCGCATGGCCGTCGAAGAGCAGGCTTCCCTTGGCGGTCGCCGGCATCGGGAAGAAGACGCTCGAGGCGGATACGCTCACTGCACCCACCGGGACCCGATGGAAAGCGAACGTACCGTCCTGTCCCGTTTGGATCAGCTTCGCAAACGGATCTCGCACCAGGGAACAGGTCTCGAGGTCGAGCCTCTTGGTGTCGAGAATCACGGTGGCGCCAAAGGCGGGCTCACCCTGATCGTCCAGGACCGTGCCGGTCACGGGGCCGAAGCCGGCGAACCGGAGCGTCACCGCCGCGACGTCTCCGTCACGTTGGATCGTGGCGCTTCCTTGCGCGACGTCCTCTTTCAGGATGGACTTGAAGGAGCCACCAGGAACCGGGACATCGTCGAAGATCGCGACGCCCGCACTGTCGGTGAAGCGCTGGCTTCCCGAGCAACCCTCTCCCAGCAATCGAAAGACCGCGTGGTTCGCGAGCGGCCGGCCGGCGGCATCGAGAACCGTGACCACGATGCGCCCGGCTCCGGGGAACGTGAGCAAGACGCTCGCGATATCCCCCGGCGCGTTCAAGGTGGCGCTGGTCCCCGCGGAACGACCCGAGACCAGGTCCACCGCCCGAACGCTGTGGGTTCCGAGCGGCACGTTCGCGATCGCGAAGCTCCCGTCGGCGGCCGACGTCACCTCCCGGCCGGCCGCGGTCACGACCGCCCCGGGAGCCGGATCGCCCGACGCGGTCTTCACGAAGCCCTGGATGACGCCGAACTCGTCCGCCGAGAAAAACAGATCGAAATCCGCAACCGAGCCCCCGGCGACGAGCGTCCCCGACCGCGAGGTCTGTCTTCCAATCACCCGATCGATTGCCAGCACGCGGAACTCGCCGCTCGGCACGTCTTCGAAAACGAACGTGCCATCGGTGGCGGTATGGCCGCTCGCCGCGACCAGATCGAATTGAGACCCGGGATTGGGAACGAGGTAATGGACCTCTATCGCTGGAACGGGGGTTGGAGCCCCGAGCTCGGGATCGTTGTCGAAGACGGCGCCGGTGACACGACCGGCATCGAGATTGATGGTGACGTCGATCGTGGTGAACGTCCCGGCCCGTCGGATGTTTCCCGCGGCTAGGCCCGACGCGGTTCCCAGAACCGCCTTCACCGCCACCGGACCGACGAGGATGCCGGTCGCCTCGTAGCGCCCCGCTCCATCGGTCTCGGTCACCGAGAAGCTCGAGGGGTCCGCCTGGTTCGTGACCAGGACTTGCGCTCCGGGCACGGGATCCCCATTGAGATCGCGGATCGTGCCGGTGACGCCGCCCCGTCCCAGGAGCACGAGATCGATGACAATGTGCTCGCCGTTCGCGCGCACGCTGGTCGAGAGCTGCTGCTGACTCCCGGTCGAGGGATCGATCGCCCGCATGGCGAACGGACCATCCGGGCTTCGCCGCACGTAGTCGAAGCGGTAGCTGCCGTCGGGCTCGATTTCCTTGACGGAGATCGCGAACAAGCCCCCCTCGCGGGTGAAGTTCAAGTAGAAGATTTGCGCTCCGGCTAGGGGCGCCCCGTCCGCCCGCAGCACGCGACCGGTCACCACCGCTCCCGGATCGACCAAGCGTGACGTGATGGGAAGGCTCGCCATGCTCGGGATCATGGGCTTGCCGGCGGCATCGAATAGCCCGGACACGACGACCTGACGCTGGACGATCTCTCCAACGGGATCCCTCAGGAAGAGGAAGACGAGACGACCCGAGAGCTGTCGGATCGCGCCCAGGACCTGGTTGTCTTCGATGGCGTACCGTGACGGGGTCTCGGCTTCGGCGGCTCTCACTTCGCGGTCGAAAAGGAGTGCCACGACACGACCCCACGGGTCCGCACCGCTCAGCGTCTCCGGTCCCACCACCGTGGCCGCGAGAAGCTCGGGGCCGAAGCTTTCCAGGACCTCCGCGGTCGCCGAGACGATCTGTTCGTCGAAGAACCCGTCGCCGTCACGATCGATGGAAAGCGTCAGGGTCGGTGTGCTCCTCAAGAGATCGATCTCCACCTTCCCTTGGACGCCCGCATCGATGCTGACGCCGGGGAAGACATAGAAACTCGATCCGCCCGTCGCTCGCGGTAGGCTCACCGTGAGATCGAGCCCACCCGTCCCGGTGCCGGTCCAACGCACCTCGTAGCGTGATGAGCCGAGTCGCGTGAGGAGAGCCACGCCCCGACCGCTGGCGAGCGGATCGGTTCCCCCGAGAGGCCCGTTAGGAATGTAGGCAGCGTTCGAGAGGCTCGAAGGGCCGCCGACCTGAAGCACCCGCCCCACGGCGTCCCGAACGTTCCAGCTCAACGGGGCGGCTCCGACTCCGTCGCCCACCCCAATCAGAACGTGAGGCGGACGGGCGGTGAAGCTCTCCGCAACGTCTCGGTGGAAGTCCGTTATGGGCGCCGGCGCTCCCATGGACTTTCCGATTGCGTTCAGAAACTCTCGGCCCGCGCTCGTTTCTCGAACGATCTGCTCGAAGCCGACGGCGTCGGTGCCGACCCAATCGAAGGCGAGACTCTGGAGCGCGCGTTCCATGGGCTCTCCGACCTGCACTCGGAATCCCGCTTCCGCCAGCTCGGTGGCGTGGTCGAACACCTCGCCCTTCGAGACGAATGCCACGCCTTCGGGGATGGTTCCCGCCGGCGCGGTGGCGATACTCCACGCTTGACCCAGAACGCGCAGCGCGGCGAAGAGCACGTCGTCGGGAAGGACCTCGACACTCGAGGGAAGCACGATCGTGTCCGGAGACAGAGGAATCCCCCGCTCTCCGACTCCCAGGGTGAAGAGCAGATCGCCGGTGCCTTCCGTCCCCTCGAATCTCAGATAGGACGCCGTGACCTGCCCCGTCTGATTCGATCGAAACCGAAACTCGAGCGCCTCGGAATCGCCGGGAAGGAGCGTGTCGATCTCCTGCGTCGCCTCACCCAAAATCGTCGCCCCGGCGAGCGAGGCCTGGTTCAGAGTGACCGAAACGAGATTGGCGATGGCCTGAGAGATGTTGGTCACGGTCACGAAGAGAGAGAACTCCTCACCGCTACGCACCGTCGAGGGTGCGGTGAAGGTCATGTTGAAGAACGGATTCCTCACCAGGACGCCTCCGCGTGCCGATCCGCTGATGGGGACGGGACCGATGGGAAGCCCCTCGAGCGTTCCTTCGATGTCGAAGGAGATGGGATGAAATCCCTCCCGGCGTCCTTCCACCAGAAACTCGGCCTGGCCTTGCTGGCCCGCCGCGAAGCGATCGGTGTCGTCGCCGGTGCCGCTCGCGCCATCCGGCCCCACGCCCAGAATCGGCAGCCGGAACGCCTGACCGGTCATCGTCTCCGCGATCTCGAGGGGATCGTCGGCGGTGCCGGGCACCTGATCGTCGCCCGCGGGAAGCTCGATGGTGGCATCGAGGTCGCTCACGACGAGGGTCGAGCCTTGAGGCGCGCCGTTCGAGACCAGCAGGAGAGCGCTGAAGAACTGATTCAGAAAACCAACCTCCCCCGGAATCACCAGAAGCCCGGGGATGCTCACGCCCGCCAGCTCGGGAAGGTCCGTCTCGCTCGCACCTCCCAGATCCACGTCCATCAATATCGGCACCATGGCCGCGCCGCCCAGACAGGGGAGTCCCAGCCCGGTGAGATTGAGGTCCCTACTTTGCTGAATCAGGACGGG
>JBOGJF010000054.1:0-3223 GCA_050747785.1 Vicinamibacteria bacterium | reverse complement strand
TCCTTCACCGTCTTCGACGTCACGTCGGATTGGCGGGACGTCACGGTCAGCACGGCGCGCTACCTAGTGCGGCGCGAGCAAGACCGCCTGCGCATCGACAAGCTCTTCGTGATCGACAACCGGACCGAGCCCAAGAGGACCCTCTACGATCCAGACGGAACCTTTCGATTCGTGATTCCCCCGGACGTCGCCGAGCTGCGCTCCGTATCCGCCTCGTCGAGCAGTGGCATGCCGGTGCCCCAACCGGCTTCTCCCCTTCCCGACGGCTCCGGCTACGTCACCCGCACCGCTTTCAAGCCGGGGACGACCGACTTCAGCGTCTCGTACGATGTGGAATACAAGGCGGAGGGATATCGCCTCGAAGACCGAGCTTTCTATCCGCTTTCCGAGATGCTGGTTCTGGTGGCGCCGGCCGACATCGAGCTGGACGCTAAAGGTTGGGAGGATCTAGGTCCCGAGCCCGAGGGGCGTTTCAACGTGCTGCGTCGCACGAACGTCCCCGCGGGAACGCCCCTCGAGATCCTCCTCTCGGGAGGCAGCGAGAACGCCGGGGATCTCATCCCTCCATCGTCGACCGATGCAGGCAATGGCGATGAGACGCAAGGCCAGCCCCAGATAACGGTCCTCCCCGATCCAACCAGCGCACAGAAATGGATCGTGGTCACGCTGATGGCCGCCGCGCTCGCGTACGGCCTCCTCGCCTCGTTGGTCGCCGCGCCGGTGGCGACTGGGAGCGCCGGCGCCAAGAACGATGCTCAGGAACGAGCCCACCTCGCCATGGAACGACTCGAGAAACGCCACGCCAGCGGGCAAATCTCGACCAAGCACTATCGTAAGGAAAAGAGAGAGATCCAGAGCCGTCTAGCGAAGGCCGGGAGAGGCAAACCCTGAGCACGGCGCTCGAAGCCCAAGGCGTCACCAAGCGCTTCGGACGCTTCGCCGCGGTGGTCGATCTCAATCTGCGTGTCGGCTGGGGAGAGGTGCTCGCCCTCTTCGGAAGAAACGGCGCCGGGAAGACGACGTTCCTCCAGCTCGCGGCGACGCTCATGAAACCCACCGAGGGACGATTCCTCTACGGAGAGGGGAAGGAATCTTCGTCACCGGAGGAGATCCGCCGCGGGATCGGACTCGTTTCTCACGCTAGCTTTCTCTATCCAGATCTCACGGTGCGCGAGAACCTCGCGTTCTATGCCCGCCTCTACGGGCTCACCAAGGTCTCGGCCGTCGTCGAAGAAGCGGCTGAGCGCGCGGATCTCTCTGCGCGCGCTGACTCTCCGGTGCGGAGTCTTTCTCGCGGGATGCACCAGCGGCTCACCATAGCGCGTGCTGTTCTACACCGTCCGTCCCTGCTCCTATTGGACGAGCCCTACACGGGCTTGGATCCAGTCTCCGCCGATCGCTTGTCCGGGCTCATTTCCAATTTTCGCGAGCAAGGCACCGCGGCGATTCTCACGACCCACGACCTAGAGCGAGGGCTGGCGATCGCCGATCGCGTTGCGATCCTGGAATCCGGGCGCGTGGTGCACGAAGGAACGAGCCAGCAGGATCCCAAGACGTTTCGAAAACTCTTCTCGGACGTGACGACCAGACGCGGTGTCGACCATCAAGCATGAGAGCATAGCTGGACCCCAATGAGAGAGTACTGGTCGGCCGTCGCGGCAATCGTCCAAAAAGACATCCGCTCCGAGCTACGCACCAAGGAGATGGTGGCATCGATGTTCGTCTTCGCGGTGCTCGTCCTGGTGATCTTCAACTTCACGCTCTCGCTCGACGGAGAAACGACCCTCGCGCTGGCTCCTGGGATTCTGTGGGTGGCGTTTGTCTTCGCCGGCTCGCTAGGGCTCAATCGCAGCTTCGCCTCCGAACGGGAGAATCGTTCCATCCTCGGTCTCATGCTGGCCCCGGTGGACCGGAGCGCCCTCTACTTCGGGAAGCTCATTTCCAACGTGATCTTCATGCTGGTCGCGGAAGCCTTTCTCTTGCCTCTCTTCATGGTCTTTTTCAATTTGAACCTTCTCGCGGAGCTCGAGCCAAGCGCCTTCGCACTCTTCTTGCTGGTGGTGGCCGTCGGCACGCTCGGCTACGCCGCGGTCGGGACGACGCTCGCGGCCATTGCCGCGAATACGACGATGCGCGAAGTGATGTTACCCGTTCTCCTCTTCCCGGTTGCCATTCCGGTCGTCATCGGAGCGGCGGAGTCGACGCGCCTCATTTTTCAGCCCCATCCGTTTTTCGGTCCCGGGATCTGGATTCGCCTGCTGGCCGGCTTCGCGGTGGTCTTCGTGGTGGTGTCCTGGCTTACCTTCGAGTACGTTCTCGAGGAATAGGCGACCGACTCGCCAGGAGAGGGTCGTGAGCAGCTTGCAGATCGCCAGGATATTCGGCATCCCGATACGGATTCATTTCACCTGGTTCATCATCTTTGGCTTGATCGTCTACACGTTGGCGACCGGCTATTTCCCGAGCCAGTACCCCGGACTACCCCAATCGAGCTACCTCGTCCGAGGCATCGTGACCGCGTTGTTGCTCTTCGCTTCCGTGCTGCTCCACGAGCTCGGCCACTCGGTCGTCGCCCTGCGAAACGGAATAGCCATCGACTCGATTACCCTCTTCATCTTCGGCGGCGTGGCCCGGTGGAAGGACGATCCCAAGTCGGCATGGGTCGAGTTCAAGATCGCCATTGCCGGACCGATCACTAGCCTTCTTCTCGCCGGCATGTTCTTCGCGGTTTCCCGTTTGGCGGTGGGTGGCCAGGGCATGGCGGCAGTGGCGCGCGAGCTTGCGTTGCTCAATCTGGTTCTCGGCATCTTCAATCTGGTACCAGCGTTTCCACTCGATGGCGGGCGAGTGTTGCGCGCCTCGATTTGGCGGTTCACGGGGAAAGTGCAGGCGACGCGCTTCTCGTCTGTGACCGGTACGTTCTTCGCTTACTTTCTCATCTTGAGCGGCGTCTTCAGGCTCGTGAGGGGCGATTTGTATGGTCTCTGGGCCATCCTGATCGGCTGGTTCATCAAAGAGGCCGCCAGCGGGGCCTACCAGCAAGTTCAGGTGGACGAAGTCCTCTCCCGCGTTCGGGTCAAGGAGCTGATGGTCACGGAATGCACGTCGATCCCGGCACACGTATCCGTGGAAGACGCGGTGAACAACTACTTTCTTCGCTATGGGTACGGCGGCTTTCCCGTGGAGAGCGAGGGAAGGTTGAAGGGATTGATCTCGCTCTCGG
>JBOGJF010000053.1:0-4830 GCA_050747785.1 Vicinamibacteria bacterium | reverse complement strand
GGCTGGACTTGTTCGGCGCCTCGAACACCGCTCTTTCCATCCCGAAGGCTTCGACGAAGCGCTCCGCGAACCTGGGTTGTAGCTGTCCCTTTTCGTCGAAAAGCCCGACGTCCTTCGCGCTCTCCCTCCCCTCCACGACGATCCTTACCGCACCTGCGCTCAGCCATTCCTTCCCGCGCTTCAACAGGCGCTCCACGACATCGGAGGTGAAGGTCCCGGCATGCTTCTCCCCGATCTCGAACTGAACACCGAGCCCGCGCTCCGATGCCAGACGAACGACCTCCTTCGGTTTCATCCGCATGTCGGTAAATCCCGCACCGCCTTCGATGTGGGTGACGCCGATGTCCGCGCACAGGTCGAGGAATTGGGGAAGCTTGCCGAAGGCCACCGCGATCTCGAATGGGCCACCGCCCGTGCAGACCGGTACTTTCAGCTTCCGCGCGGCACGCACCTTCTCGCGGGTCGCCTTCTCGTTCGCGACCAGCCAGCAGGCCATCGAGATCTTGAGGCTCGAAATGAGGTGCGCGCTCTGTTCTAGGTGGCTGATCAGGGTCGCCGGGTCATATCCAGGGTCGAAAGGGCTGGTGCGTGGCGGTGTCTGCGGAACGCCGATCATCTCCAGGAATTCGCCAGTGTGATGGGCCTTACGCCCGGCGCGACTAGCCTTGGCGCTCATGTTTAACCTCCCGTATCCATTCAGTTATTGCCTGCACCTCCGGGAAATCCCAGCGAGCCCGGCCTCGGGGCGGAGCAGGTAGCCGAAAACTCGCACGCAAAATGCATGCCGAGCTTTCATCACCCGCGGCCCTCGCCTGATCCGGGCAGCCGGACCATCAGGCGATCGTCTTTGGCGGCTTTCACCCTCGCCTCGAACTGTTCGGATGATAAGCGAAAACCGTGCTGAATCAATGCGGAGATCCAGGGATACGGGAGGTAGTTGAAACCGACTACCCCGGTCGCGGTCGTCCTCTCCTGCGGTATGGCCTAACCACTACCTTGCCTCAGCCTTCACCTGTACGTTGTGATAGGACCGAACGCGGTTTTACCGTCCGCGTCCTTGACATCATGTCATGAATGGCTGGACGAAAGGCAGTCTCAGGCGTGAGCCCGTCTCCTATAATCTCGCAGTCGCAGGTACGAGAAATCCTTTGCTCTGCCACTCAGCACCCCACCTTCCCGGTCGTTGAAATCACGATGTCGTCGTAGTCGGTGTACCAGAAAGGCACATTAGGAGATACCGCATTCTGATTGTCTCCTAGGGCAAGGAAACTCGTTCCACCCGCAGGCATGTCGGCAATGGTGTTTAACACCTGTTCTCCGTCTACCCAGATTTCGAGCCTCGCGTTGGGACCATGCTGGATATGCCATTCGTAGCAGTGCCAAAGACCATCGCCTGTAGGTCCGCCCATGGTGGCGGCCCACGACTTCGAGGAGGGAATGTTTATCTTCATGTTAGAAATCCCCCAACTCGCGGCACCCTGGATTCCGAATACCCACGCACTCGGGGTGGTCACGTTCACATACATATCCTTCGTGTAGTGAGGCTGGCCCCCAACCCACGCAAAACCTTTCTCATAGCGCATGTAAAAACGCGCCCAGAGTTCAGTGTAGGTTCCCGGAAGGTCGATCTTGATGCCGCCACCCCCGAGTCCACCGGAACCGCCTCCACGGAAATGCCTGAACCCCCTGCCGGGGCTTCCCGGACGATTTGCTTCCAAGATGATCCGATCCTCGAAAGCACCCAGACCCCAGCTTCCTCCTGGACCGATACCCGTATTCGGGCACGGCCTCGTGCCAGGGGTCCTGGCGAAGTAATCTGACTGCCTCCACTCAGGACAATCGAATGCCGTTTGCCAGATGACGCCAGTGGGTGTGGTAGTTGGGGCCGGCGTTGGTGCAGGCGGTGGCGTGGGTGCCGGGGGCGTAGGGGCGGCCACCTGTTTCCACGCAATGGGCACGGTGACGCCAGGCTTCACCTGCACGTACTCGTCGACGATCCGACCGGTCCTGTCGACGAAGCGGAAAACGATGCGCGTATCGGTGGCGTCAACCAGCAAGGCGCCTGCCTGCTCGCGGTAGCGGAACTGACTGTGGACATCGATCTCTCCAAAATTGGAAAGCCATGTTCCACCGGCGCCGTTGACAAAGTAGGGCAAACCGTCGACGAGGAGTCGCTCATAGACGTGGTAGAAGCCGGACAATACTGCGTCGGCTCCCCATGCTTTGAATGGCCAGCGCATGTATTCGACATCGGGAACAGTGTGCGAGGTGTAAGGCGCATGGTGCGCGAAGACGAGTCTCCAAAGTGCCTTCGATTCCGCGAGTTTCCGCTCGAGCCAACGCCCCTGGATCGACGTGGCGCTGGCGCCATCCGGCTCGCGCTCATCGGTATCGAGCATGAAGAAATGTACCGGGCCCCGGACAAAGTCGTAGTAGCGCTCGTTGCCCGGCAGCGTGAAATAATCAAGATAGGGCTGCAGCCCGTTGGCGCTATCCCAGTCGCGGTGGCCGGGTATCGGGAAGAACCGGTTGGTCGTCGCACCCGAGCCGTACCTTCCCTTGTAGGGTGAGATGTAGGAGTGAAAGAACTTCCCGATGTTCTGGTCGATGGTTTCAGCCTCTCCTGTCGGATAGTTGTTGTCTCCCACTGTTGCAATCAAGTCGGGTCTCCAGCTGTCGATCATGAGAGCGACGTCCCTTTCAATGGGACTGCCGGAACCGTAATCGCCTATCACGGCAAAGCGGAGAGTACCCTTGGGCGGGGGTTCGACCTGGGGCAGGGTAAATCTCCGCACCTCACCCTGAATCGAATCCCTGAAGTACCATCCCGTTACGGCTAGGACCAACGTCATGGATAGAAGAGCCAGCCAGACTCTCGGGCGAATGTGTATCAACATGATAGATGTCGGTTAACTTGGATCACGGCGATCCACGATGACACTCGCACAGGACGGCAGACGCGCTCGCTCCGCCGCCGATATACAATATTATTCTCGGTCAGTCTCATTAGCGCCGTTGCGGCCGCCGGAACCCGCCCTAAAGCTCGGTCCGGTGTCCTAGGGGGGGCCGCCTCGGAGTTCCCGTCAGGTTCCATCGGGGGGCGAACTGCGGCAGCGTGCGTTGATGAATGAGTCGAAATACAGCGATGGCCTCAAGTCCTGAAGTCCGCTCACGGACCTGCTCGTTCCGCTGGTGCGGGTGCATGTCAAACTGCTCGGCCAACTCCGTAAGCGTCTTCTCGGCCCGGATTGCCGCTAACGCTATTGCATTGAACCCCGCCCCGTGATTGCTTCCTGGCTTTCTTGCCATCCTCCTCTCCGTCCTTGCGGGCGATCCCGTCCCCATCGGGGCAGAGATTACACCTATCGGGCTGTCTGAATTCGTGGGACCACTTTTGATGCAAAAACCTTTTGACGATTTTTATGCGGAAAAGTCGGTAATGGTGACCGGCGATACCGGATTTAAGGGGTCCTGGCTGTCGATCTGGCTGACCCGGCTTGGAGCGCGCGTGGCTGGGTATGCGCTAGAGCCGCCTTCCGAGCCCTCGAATTTCGCAGTCTGTGACCTGGGTTCGCGCCTTCAGCACACCCAGGCGGATATTCGGAATTTTGACTCGCTGCTTTCCTTCATGCGCAAGCACCAGCCTTCAATCGTATTTCACTTGGCCGCCCAATCGCTCGTGAGACACTCGTTCAAACACCCCAGGCAAACATTCGAAGTAAACGTCATGGGGACAACAAACGTTCTGCAGGCGGCCCGGCAAACCGAGTCCGTGACGACTGTCGTGGCCATTACGAGTGACAAGTGCTACCGCAATGTCGAATGGGAATGGGGATACCGGGAAACCGACCGGCTGGGCGGGTACGACGCATACGGCGCCAGCAAGGCCTGTGCGGAGCTTGTCATCGAAGCCTACCGGGATCCGAAGTTCCAGGAGGTAACGGAGCCTATTCGCAGGCTCGCCGTGGCCTCTACTCGCGCCGGGAATGTTATCGGCGGGGGGGATTGGGCGGCCGACCGGATTGTCCCCGACGCCGTGAGGGCCATCGTGGCCAATAAGCCATTGTTGTTGCGCAATCCGCTTGCAACGCGGCCCTGGCAGCACGTCCTAGAGCCGCTCAGCGGCTACCTCTGGTTGGGCCGGCTTCTAAACCAGAACCCTGTGCGTTTCGGCGACGCTTGGAACTTTGGCCCCCCGCCCGGAAATGTCTACTCCGTTCAGCAATTGATCGAGCGCCTTTACGCCAGGTGGAGAAATACCAAGAGCGATATTCGGATCAATAGTGAGGCTGCAGCTGGAGAGTCTCGCCTCCTCGCCCTTGATTGCTCAAAGGCAAAGCATCACATGGGCTGGGAAGCCACCTGGACCATCGACGAAACAGCCGATGCCATCGCAACTTGGTACCGTACGTACTACGAAGGGCGTCCCGGCAACATGTATGAATTCAGCGTCAAGCAGATCGAGAGCTACGAGAACGCAGCCCGCGATCGAGGGCGGCGTTGGGCTTCGCCCGAAAACAAGGCGACGTAGAGACCGCCCATGGCTGATTTTGCATGCAGGGCTTGCGATGCCGATCAAGCGTCTATGCTGCTTGATATGGGATCGGTGCCTCTGGCAAACGCCTTCTGCACGGACGAGGCGGATAGAGCGGATGAATTTCGTGCTCCCCTCAGCCTGGTGATGTGCAAGAACTGCCGGCTCATCCAGATCAGAGACCTCGTCCCCCGTGAGCAGCTCTTTCGCTCGTACCTCTGGGTTACGGGTACCTCGACGGCGGCTGCTGATTACGCCACGAAGTTCGCGAAGCGACTTCGCGAACGCCACTTGAG
>JBOGJF010000052.1:0-3286 GCA_050747785.1 Vicinamibacteria bacterium | reverse complement strand
ACCATCGAGATCAAAAGGACGCGAAAGGGAATCGGTGCCGCCGTTTTGGACGTCATCCGTCGCTGCCGCGCTACGGAGCGCGTCCTGGTAGCATCGCACGAGCACCCGCACTTGCAGGAGTTCCGATCGCTCGACGGCGGCGTGCCCACGAGTTTCAGCAAGACCGAGGTGAGGGAGTTCCTGACTCGGGTTCGAAGCGGCGATACGAACGGATACCGCCCGCCTGGCAATGCGCTGCAAGTCCCCGAGTACTTCGGGTTGCGACGGGTTACGTCGGTGGCCTTCATCGACGCGGCTCATCGTCTCGGTCTCGAGGTTCACGTCTGGACGATCAACGAGCCGGTCCACATGAAGCGCCTGCTTCGCTGGGGAGTCGACGGCATCATGACCGATGATCCGGCACGGGCGGTGGCATCGGTGGCCGAGCTGGCAGGGGTCGCCGAAGCGGTGGCCCCGCCCGCGCGGGACTAGCAGGTGAAAAACGTGTCAGCCTGCGCGAGGAGCCTTCAGCTGTCGCGGAGTGCGAAGCACGGAGCGATGGAGCCGCGGGGGTGGGGCCCCGCGGCGATGATGAATGACCGAGCACGGGCGCCTGTTGGCCGCCAAATTAGGTGGTTGTTTTGAGGGCGCTGGTCAGGCGGAAGCGTGGTCGCCTGTGGGGCCGTCAAAGTAAGTGGTTGCTTCGACGCGAGGTGATCAGACGGCGGTGGGGTCCCCACGGCACTAATGCAATAGATGTGCGGCAAGCGTTGTTGTCGATGGCGGTCCTCTTGGTCCAACTGTCCGCGTGTGGCGAGCCCGTCGCCATCCCGACCTTCGGACAACCCGTGGCCGACATCGCGCTCCCCGATCTGGAGGGTAAGACGGTAAGGCTTTCCGACTTCCGTGGCGAGGTCGTGCTCGTCAATTTCTGGGCTACCTGGTGCCCACCCTGCGTCGAAGAAATGCCGTCTCTCCAAAAACTACAGACGGCTTTGGGCGACAAAGGACTCCGCGTCCTGGCGATCTCCGTGGACGAGAACGTGGAAGACGTCGAGCTGTTCCGAAAAGACTTTCAAGTGAGCTTGCCGATTCTCCTCGATCCAGGTGCGAAAGTGGCGCACACTTTCGCTACGTTCAAATTTCCCGAAACCTACATTGTCGATCGCGACGGGAAGTTGGCGGGAAAAGTGATCGGGCCCAGAGACTGGATCGCTCCCCTCGTAATCCACGATTTCGTGGAGCTTCTGCGTGGCGAATCGGAAGCGTTGTAGTTTTGATGCATATCACGCGCCAGATCACACAACAGATTGCGATGGAGCTCGGTCAACCGACGGTCGAGAACTGGAGCTTCGACATGCAGGAGGAAGAGTTCGCCCGGGTCAAGAAGCACCTCGAGCTTCGGAGAGCCCATGACGTCACGGTGCTCGTTCTGAAAGGGAACGAAGTGGCCGCCATCCGCAAGTCCGATTATCCGGCGGGCGCATACCGCGCTCCTTCGGGTGGCGTGCATCCCGAAGAGTCGTTTCTGGACGGAGCGGGCCGTGAAACGTGGGAAGAGACTGGGCTCAGGGTGGAGTTCGAGCGCTATCTGATGCGGATTCATGCCACGTTCACGCGCGGTGAGGAGACGGCCAAGTGGACGACCCATGTCATGGTCGCGACGCCGGTTTCGGGTAAGCTCGAGCCGGTGGACCGGGACGAGATCGAATCCGTGCGATGGGTGGGTTGGAAGGAGCTCGTCGAGAAGGTAAATCCGGTCTTGGTCGCGACTGGTCTGGGAGGTCTCGCCTACCGAGCCCGCCTCCACGAACGAGCTCGCGAGCTACTGATCGAGTCGAAGCGAGTCGATCGGCAGTAGCGGCTCACTGATTCTCGCCGTCCGCTGCGGCGGGCGGATCGTTCGTCCCGATGTCGGCCGCGACCTTCCAACTCCCATCCATCTGTTTTCTCCAGACGGTGAGATACTTCCCGGTCGTGACCGAGACCGCGCCGTCCTCGCCGGGGAAGCGGCTTTCGAACGTCCCATGCGTGTAGCCGAGGTCTCCGGCGCTCGAGACCTCCGCCTCGAGCGGCTCCCAGGTCAACGAGAACCCCTCTGTTTCGAAGGCGGGCCCCATCAGGGCGCGGATCGCGTCATGCCCTCGCACGACCGGGCGACCTTGCGGGAACATCGCGCCGTCCTCGTCGAAGAAGCGCACCCATCCTTCGAGCCGCTCCGCGGCGGTCGCCCTGGCAAAGGCGCGATCCTCCTCGAGGAGGGAGGCTTGCTGAGCCGCAACGTCCATGGTGGCGGGCCCGGGCTCGCCGCAGGCGCTCACCGCGAATAAGGCAGTTGCCGCAAGGAATCTCATAGTCCTTCGTCCCTACCCCCACCTCGCCAGGTTCGTCCAGCGGATCCGAGGGATTGCACGCCCGAGATGGTAAGATTTCTCCCGCCATACTGTCCAATGACCCTTCGAATCGCGACCCTCTTGCTGGTGTGTGGGCTCGGTGCTTTGGCGCCGGTCCTGAGCGGCTTTCTTCACCCGGACGTCCACTTCAACTACGGTCCCAGCGATGAAGACTACCTCGAGGGTTACGAGCCCCGCTGGGAGATCGATCCGGATGGCATGGCGACGCACTGGAGTACGTACGAGAGCCACGTGCGCTTGCCTCTACGATTCGATGGAAGTCGGTTCCAGCTCACCTATCGTTTTTCGAGGGTGTACGGGGAAACGGCGGAAGTCGAGCTCCGCGTGAACGGCGTCCCTGCCGATCGGTTCTCGGCTCGGGGCGGCGCCTATGTCGAACGATCGGTCGTCATACCCGCGAGCGTGCTGAGCGCACAACCTTTCGATCTCGAGCTGTCCGTGGATTCTCACGAGCGGCACAATCGTGGACTTCGCATGGACTGGTTCGAGCTCCATGCCGACAACGGCCGCGGGCGCGCCTTGCCGAGCGGTTCCACCGTGCTGGGGAGCGTCTTACTGTCCTTGGTCTTCTGGATTCTGGTCTACGCCTCGCTCCGCGACCTCCGCTGGTCCCTGGCGCTCGGAGCAAGCTTACCGGTGGCGCTCACGCTCTATGGAGGTCTGGCGGGTCTTTTCCCGATCTCTCACGTGATCCGTTCCACGGCTCTCGCCGCAATCGGCGTCACGCTGGGGTCGATGTGCCTCGTCCCGTGGGGACGCCGTTCGGGGGCCGCCCTACTTCCCGTCCTTCTCGCCGTCGCGTTCTTGGTACGTGCGGGAGGGCTGTTTCACCCTCGCTACTACTACCCCGACCTGCGTTCGCATGCCGACATGGTCGAGATCGTGTCCGAGGT
>JBOGJF010000051.1:0-4090 GCA_050747785.1 Vicinamibacteria bacterium | reverse complement strand
CATCTGTCCACGTCGATAGCGGCAAAACCGCTACTGATGCCTGCGGTACAGCAACCTCGGGTATGGACGACTGCAGAAGCTAGTTGTTCCACAGTTGCTGCCACCAACTCCCACGTCTCTCATCTCCATCGCCACTCAAATTCATCTTCTGTCGAATCTCACTCACGTTCCATCCCGTCAGGGAGGCGAGCGTCTGCGCCTCTTGCTCGTGCCGCGCCGCGACGTTGCGTCGATACTCCTGGGCGACGCGGCAGTTGTCGCTGCCCTCCCATGCGTGCCGAAGCACATAGCGGCCCTGGAAGTTCGAGCGATCGGCGGTCTCCTGGAAGACGAGGTCTTCGGGGAAATGCTCGCCATCGTA
The DNA here is from genome assembly GCA_050747785.1 of Vicinamibacteria bacterium. Classification (GTDB taxonomy): domain Bacteria; phylum Acidobacteriota; class Vicinamibacteria; order Marinacidobacterales; family DATDRI01; genus CBDANW01. Next base: position 3,729 of record JBOGJF010000051.1, on the reverse strand, counting down.
GCGGACGTGCAGCCGGGTCAGGAAGACCTGCTGCGCCTGGGCGCCGCGCGCCTGCGATCCATCCAGCCAGAAGACCCCGAGCTCGCGGAGCTCGTCATAGGAGAGAGGATCGGCTGCGCAGGGATCACACCATGCCATATCCCACGCGTACTCCAGGAAGACCGTGCTCATGTTGTGCTTTCGCACCTGCTCGGTGAACATCGAACGGTAGAAGTCGCCGAACTCGTCCTTGACGAACACCGGGATGTCCATGTCGGTGGGGAGCTGCACGGTGCGGTAGTTGGTCGTCTCCACCCGCCCGTTTCGTGTGAGCGCGTAGATGAAAAGCTCCTGAGGGCCGTCGGCGTTTACCGTACCCAGCCGGATGGGGAGCATGAATTTCGGAGACTCGTAGGCAACCTGGAGCGGCCTCAGATAGTTGAATCCCAGCCGGGACTGCTCGTCGAGATTCACCTTGGCGACGAAGAACCTCATGTTCTGCCGGATGTAGCTCCCCAGCACCCTGGAAGCTCCGAGCGGCATCTTGTAACCGTTCTCATCCAGCCAGGTCTCTAGCCCGTTGCTCTCCTCGGCGGAGAGGATCAAGATGTCGTACTCGCCGACGGTGTATTGGGCCTCGATGGTCACACCCAGGCTTCGAGCTCCGTCGGTTTCCGCCTTCTGCATTCTGAAAGCGCCAGCGAGTGCGTCCTCGGCGTAGGTTCGATAGAGACAGGGGTTCTCGTCGAAGTACTCGACCAATCGTGGTGAGGAGTAGGCATCGAGGTGATCGAGGATCGCTTTGTCGGCGACATGGATCTGGCCCCTCTCGATGAAAGTGGGTACCGGGATCACCACGGCGAACTCCTGGGGATCGCCGCGGAAGTCGTTAGCCATGGTGATGACCGTCTTGTCGTCATGTCGGACCAGGACGACCTGCGAGGCCCGGTTGAATAGCTTGGTATCGGCCTTGGCGACGTAGAATCCGCAGAAAGCCCTAACCGACTCCTGCGAGAGCGCCCCTGCCAGGATGACAACCGCGAATATCGACAGCCGTTTCATGTGTTTCTCCTTTTTCGAAGGCGCGCGACGGGGTCGCGCGCTTCCACTGGTATCGGTTTCCCGGCAGCAGCCGGTCGATGAACGGAACGAACATCGCGAAGAAGACTAGAGACCACAGCAATCCGTTCGGTCGGAAAAGGACGAAATGAACGAACCCGGCCCCCAGTGCGACCAGCAATGCGAAGAGAATCCTTCCGGCGCGCGAGTCTGGCGTCGTCTTGGGATCGGAGATCATGAAGAACGCGAAGAGAAGGAGGGCACCGCTCTGCAGCTGGTGTAGGGGGATGCTCATCGGCTGGCCGAGCCAGAGGGAGCGCCCAAAGACGACGGCGAGATAGAAGCCTAGAAAGGCATACGTGACGTCACTCCGGGACGAGCGGTTGACCACCAGACCGCCGAGGCAGGTGAAAAGAAATCCCAGAAAGACGTCGCTGCCCCATTGACCGGGGGAGACCCAGGCTTGTCCGGTGAGAAGAATGACTGCCATCAGGCCGAAATTGGTGGGGTTGAAGACATGCTTGCCGTTCCAACGGATGAAGAACTTCCCGGCGATGGAGACGCACGCGGCCAGCACAGCCACGGCGATGAAGTTGGTTCTGAGAAGAAGACACAGAGACAAACTCGAGATCAGCGCGCTCTTGGGATCGAAGTGGGGAAGTCTCGAGAGTCTCGTGCAAACGTACTGCGTGAGCTGTGCGGTCACGAGGATCGCGATGGCGTGGGTGGTCTGGACTTCGAAATCCAACCAGAAAATGCCGTAGATGAGGAGGCTCGTGAGCGTGGCTATCTGGTAGTGCCTGGGATCTCCCTTTGCCAACCACGTCAACTGAGTCATCGATACCTCCCGCGCCTCATGGTTATTTGCAGGAGTTACCGATGGCGGACGATCTTATTCCCGCCTTTCTCACCTATAATCAATCCATGGTGGGTGGCCGCGAGAAGTCTTTGTTGCTCGGGTTCTTCCTGGTATCGGTCTTGGCAGCCGCTCCGGATGCCGTTCAAGCGCAGTCGATCGAGATCGAACCCTTTGGAGGCTGGCAGGCCGGCGGAGGATTCGGGACCCAAGAGGGGTCCGTCGATATCGAAGCCGATGTCGTGTATGGCGTCAGCGTGGATGTTCGAGTTCGCGAGGACGGGCTATTGGAGTTCATCTACAGCCGGCAAGATACGAGCTTCGAAGTCACGAGTGAAGATCCCTTCGACCCTTTTCGAACCAACAAAGAGACCATCGATGCGAGCGTCGAGTACTACCAAGGGGGGGGTGTGTTCGAGTTCGCTGTCGAGAACCGAGCCCTGCGGCCCTTCGTCGTCTTGACGGCCGGTGTCGCGCGTTTGCAAACGGGGGCGGGGGAAAGCGAGTGGTGGTTCTCGATGGGAGGAGGCGGTGGGCTCAAGGTCTTCTTATCCGAGCGCTGGGGGATCCGATTCGATGCCCGCGCCTGGCCGACGTTTCTGCGTGGCGAAGGTGCTTTCCTTTGCTCGCTTCCCGGAGGATGTCTCATTGGATTCGACACCGCGGCTTCGTGGCAGGGTAGCGCGACCGGCGGCGTGATACTCGCTTTTTAGATCGCAACACACCCAAGGCATTGCGCAACGGGGTCCCCGTCGACCCCACATCTTGTCGTTGACTTATACCTAATCTCCACCTATATTAGGGCCCATGGATCTGACTGAGAAGCAACAAGCCGTTTTCGATTTCTTGAAGAGTTACCGGGGCGAGCACGGGCGGCCTCCTTCTTACGAAGAGATCCGCCAGGAGTTCGGTTTCGCTTCTTTGAACTCGGTGAAGAAGCACCTACAACAACTTGAAAAAAAGGGATTTATACGATCACCCTGGGGTAATCAGAAACGAGCCCTGGAGATCCTCTCCGAGCATGAAGACCGGGCCGCGGCGGTCTCGTTGCCTTTATTGGGAACGGTGGCGGCGGGCGGCCCGCTCGAGTCCCCCGAAGTTCCGGAGACCATCGACGTGCCGGAGGCGCTGCTGGGTCGCGGGGAGCACTTCGCCTTGAAGGTGACGGGCGACAGCATGGTGGGGGACGGCATCCACGAGGACGATATGCTGATCGTCCAGAGGCGCGAGCAGGCCGAGCCCGGTCAAACCGTCGTGGCGCTGGTGGATGGTGAGGCGACCGTCAAACGGTTCTATCGGCACGGATCGCAAATCGAGCTGCGTCCGGCCAACCCGAACTACTCTCCGTTGATCGTGAAAGAGGACGCGGTTCGCATCCGGGGAGTCGTGGTGGGGCTGATCCGGAAGTATTTTTGAATCATTTAATTAAGTAATCTCTAGTCCGCACCGAGAAACTTCTCGGTCGAGAAATACCCGACTCAAACCGACAGTGGATTTGTGTCTTCAGGAGGTGGCGTGTGATCTACGTGGGCACGAGTGGTTACGGTTATCACAACTGGTCTCCTAGTTTTTATCCGCCGTGGTTGTGCCACGAAGACTACTTGGATTTTTACTCCGAGCGGTTCAACTGCTGCGAGCTGACGTTCACCCGTTATCGAATGCCAACGGTCGACGATCAGGAGCGTTTGCTGCGTCGTTCGGGGGGGAGGGTCGTGTTTACCGTCCAGGCACATCGCAGCTTGACGCATCAACGTCCCTTGGAGACGAAGGATTTGAGCTTTGCCCGCCGCTTCGCCGCTTCGCTGGCGCCACTCGTCGAAGCTCGAAAGTTAGGC
>JBOGJF010000050.1:0-2554 GCA_050747785.1 Vicinamibacteria bacterium | reverse complement strand
CGCCAGGACCGGCCTCAGCTCCGTGAAGTCGGTCAACCCGAGCGCGACGAGATCGTAGTCCAGCGATGCGCCGGTGACTTCGAAATACTGATGCGCGGCGACCACGATCACGACATAGCCAAGCGCGGCGACGTGAAGAAGGGCGAGCGTCGCCCAGCGCCTGGGACCGCGACGCGCCATCGACAGCAGGCCAATCCAGCAGAGGCTGAAAGCAAGGCTGAAGAGGAAGCTGGAACGAACAAGGGTGACGCGATCCCACCAGCCCGTCGTTCCGAGTTGATCGATGTGCTGGAGCTTGACGATGACGTTATAGAGGGTGAGCGGGATGAGAAGGCTGAGAGAGTAGATCCAATCGCGGACGCTGAGCAAGCGCGGCGGAGTGGTCGTTTGGGAGCTCATGACCGCCGCCTGGTTTGGCGGCCCAACAGGCGCGCCGGGCTCGGGCCGCGGCGCCCGCAGATCGCTAGCGATCCTAAACGACTTTAGTTGCCGCTTCCAATCGCCTTCTTGATGGCTTTGACGATCGTGCCATTCTCACCGACGATGAAGACTTCCTCGAGACCGCCCTCCGCGTCGAAGTCGCGGAGCGCGCTGATAAGCGCCTCGGTCGCTCCCAGCCGGTGAGCGGAGGCGGGAATGGCCACCGAGCGCAAGCGGCTCCCGGCGGCGCAGCGGAGGGCCGCCAGTGTGGATCGCTTGATGCCTTCCGGATCGTCCGGGTCGAAGACATCAGAGGCCTGCGCTACCGGAGCGTGAATGACGTACTTACAGCGCAGGTCCCCACCGGTCGTGAGGATGGCCTCTCCAACATGGATGGGACCGTGGGCGGTCGCTTCCGCTTCTACTTCGAACCCGGCTCGCTCGACGAAATCGTCATGGGCGAAAAGAGGCGGTTCGCCCGTTTCGGAAGATCTCGCCCCGACGGGATGGACGACCGCATCCACGTCGACTTGGGTGATGTCCCCGCGAAGAGCTACGATCTTCATGAATCTCACTCCCTTCCAAGCTAAGTGTGATGTCCGTGACTACCAGAGAAGACGGCGCCGCCTTCCCGAAGCCGCGCCTAGCTATGTGGGAAGAGGTCAAACTGTATACAAAGCAGCCGGAATGTCAAGCGGAAAGCTCGAGCAGCGTCCCGGGCCTCGGGAATCGAGATAACCCACGGCTTAGAGAGGAAGCAGCACGGTGAGAGCGTCGCGCCGAACCTCCAGATGTACCGGAACCCGGCCCGCCGGTTCACCGTCGAGTTGAAGGTGCTGTACGTCCCCCTCAACGTCGAGGTTGGCCGCCTTGAGACGCACCACATCCTTGAAGCGCAAGTGAAAGCCGCCCGCGACGCCGACCAGATAGCGGAGATAGTCTCGGCCGCGGCGACCCTGGAACACGACGACATCGAGTAGAGGCTCTTCGAGCCTGGCATCGGGAGTGATGACGTAGCCGGGACCGTAGATGCGGACCTTGCCGGCCACGAGCCCGGTGCCGCGGATCTCCTGCCCCTCCGCTCGGACAACGATCGACGAGAACGGGTAACTCGCGAGCAGGCGGAAACCAAGAAGCCAGAAGGCCGACTTCCCCAAACGCTTCTTGAAGGCAGGATCGAGCCGATGTACGACTTCTCCATCGATACCGATGCCCGCCATCAGCAGGAACGGACGATCGCCCGCCATCCCCACCGGAACCCGCGTGGGCCGGCCCTCGCGCAACACCCGGCAAGCCTCCTCGAGACTCCTACGAGGAATGCCGGTGGCCCGTGCGAAGACGTTCACCGTGCCACCAGGAAGAATGCCTAGCGGTGTCTTCGACCCCAGCATGCCCGCGGCGATCTCGTTGATGGTGCCGTCCCCTCCCCAGCCGATCACCAGCGCGGCGTCTTGTCGCAGGGCTTCCCGCGCCAACTCCGTCGCATGACCCGGCGAAACGGTGGGCGCCGGGCGAGCGTCGATCTCTAGCTCGCGCAGCGTCTTCAGCAACGAAGGAAGACGGCCCTTCTTCGATGGGCCCGGTCCGGATTCGGGATTGTAGATGAGAGCCGCCTGGTCCATTCGCCTAGCTGGGTGTCACCGTCACGCCAAACTCATCGCGGAGGACGCCCCACTCGACGACGTCGGCGTCGATCGCGATCTCCCAGCGGATGCGGCCCCCGGAGTCCCTGAAGGTCGACGGAGCCCCGAGCGGAATCGGCAGCTCGACTTCGAAACGGTGGCTGCCGTTGGGAGCGACGGAGAGGGACTCGGTGACGATCCGGCGCTGCTCGTGCAACACTTCTCGCTGGCGACCCTTGGGGGTGACCTTCTCGTCGAAGCAGCGGAGCTCCGCCGCGAGGCGCACCAGCTTGGTCGACCGCTTGGCTTCTAGGACGAGCTCGAGATGGAAGGTCTGCCCGGGGCGGGCTCGATCGTCCCGCAGGCCGAGATCGAAACGACGGAATGGCTGCCGATCCCACCGGTAGAGCGTTCCCAGTAGCGCGCGCAGCAGATTACCGATGACGATGACCCAACCGATGCCCAGAATCCAGACGTCGACGCTCGTTCGGTAGAAACGGGCCAGGTAGAAG
>JBOGJF010000049.1:0-2121 GCA_050747785.1 Vicinamibacteria bacterium | reverse complement strand
GCGGTGGCGGAGCGCATGAAGGAGGATCGCCACCACGGAGCCCTATCCGAGATCGCGCGCCGGTGCGTGCGGTGTGCCAAGACGTTCCGTCCCGAGGCACCGGAGTGGGTGTGCACCTCGTGCGGTGGCAACCTCGACGTGCTCTATGATTACGACGAGCTGCGCCGCTCGTGGAGCAAGGGGTCACTCGCCGCGGACACCAGGAGAAGTATGTGGCGCTACGAAGCCATCCTTCCTCGCGGGCTCAAAGATTACATCCCGACCCTCCCGACCGGCTGGACGCCCTTGTACCTCGCCCCGCACTTGGGGTCGGAGCTCGGTGTAACCGAGATCGCGCTCAAGGATGACGGTCGCAACCCCACCGGCTCTCTCAAGGACCGCGCCAGTGCCATGGCGGTCGCGCACGCGATCTCCTTGGGCCGGGGAGTGCTCGCCTGCGCGTCCACCGGCAACGCGGCGTCGGCCCTGGCGGGCATGTGCGCCAACGCTGGATTGACCAGCGTCATTTTCGTTCCGGAGAAGACGCCGTCGGGGAAGCTGGCTCAGATCATTGCTTTCGGCAGCTACCTGGTACGAGTCGAGGGGAGCTACGATCAAGCGTTCGACCTCGCCATGGCAGCCTGCTCTCGGTTCGGATGGTACAACCGCAACACCGGCATCAATCCCTATCTCAGCGAGGGAAAGAAGACGGTGGCCTTCGAGATCGCTGAGCAGCTCGGATGGGAGGTGCCCGATTGGGTTCTCGTCCCGGTGGGTGACGGGAACATCATCGCCAGCGTCGGTAAGGGATTCGAAGAGCTGCTTCACATTGGTTTCATCGAAAGGCTGCCGCGCCTGGTGGCGGTCCAGTCCGAGGGGTCGAGCGCCATCGTGGACGCCTTGCTGGGTGACGGGATGGTGCGGCCGGTCGAGGTCAAGACACTGGCAGACAGCATTGCCGTCGGCAGGCCGCGTGATCCCGATCGGGCGATGCGAGCCGTTCGCCAATCGGGCGGGTTGGGAGTGAAGGTGCGGGACTCGGAGATCCTGGATGCTCAGAGCCTGCTGGCAAGAAAGGAAGGCGTCTTCGTGGAGCCTTCCGCGGCGGCGTCTCTAGCGGGGCTGGTGCGGCTCGCTGCGGCGGGAGACATCGCTCGCGACGAGCGCGTCGTCCTTCTTCTAACCGGAAATGGACTGAAAGACACCGCCTCGGTTTTGGATCGGGCGCGGCTTCCGGCACCGATTCCGGCATCCATGGAATCTTTGGACCGCCGTTTGGCCGAGGACCCGCTCGGTGAGCATGCGTCAGGGATCGGGGCTTGATGACGCCGGTCATCGAGTCCCATTTCGGTTTGGCAGAGGCCCTGAGCGTGCGTGCCGGCGACGTCATCAGTCTGGTCGGAGCGGGCGGGAAGACGACGATTCTTTCCGGATTGGTGACCGAGCTGAGGCGGCGCGGGGTGACGGTGATTGCCACGACCACGACCCACACCCAACTACCCGACTCTCCGGCGACTGCGCCCCCCATCGTCTTTGCCAGCGAGGAAGACAATTGGCTTCAGAGCGTCCGAGCGAGGGTGGATCGTTACGGCGCCGTCACCGTGTTGGGCTCCCGCAAGAGGGATGACAAGCTGAAGGGTTTGCAACCCGAGGACATCGATCCGTTACGTGGGATGGCGGACTGCGTGATCATCGAGGCCGACGGTGCGAGGGGGCGTTCGCTGAAGGCTCCCGCTCCACACGAGCCGGTCATCCCCGAGTGGTCCACAGCGACGGTCGTCGTCGCGGGGTTGGACGTGCTGGGGCGTCCTCTCGACAAAGAGAACGTGCATCGTTTGGAGATTGTTGCCGAGCTCACCGGGGCCGCGGTGGGAAGCCCCATCGTCGAAGAAGTCATCGCCCTCGCCATCGTACGCGGATACTTCCCAACGATTCCTCGCAGCTCGCGCCGCATGGCTTTTCTGAACAAGGCGGATGACGCTCATCTCAAACAGGCGGAGAGAGTGGGGGAGTTGCTCCTTGCGGCCGGTGCACCGGAGGTCGTTTTCGGGGAGGCCGCTCACCCCAATGGCTGCTTCTATCAGATGAAGCCGTCTCCGGCTTGATGGGCCGGCTGGACAACCCCCGCAGCGAAGAATATCC
>JBOGJF010000048.1:0-3805 GCA_050747785.1 Vicinamibacteria bacterium | reverse complement strand
GGCCGGGAGGGTGTCGAGGTACAGCTGCGTCTTTTCCGCCGCCGCCCGCAGATCGGCCTCGCTGACGGTGTTGGAGCGCTAGCGCATCGACTCGGTCTCGTGCCCGCTGATGGCCATCGCGTGCGTGTGTTCTGGACCGACTGAGATCGGCCCGGACTTAGGAGATTGTTAGTGTTCGGGAGCCGCGAGGACCTCCCGCACGATCTGTCGCTTCAAGAAATCGAGCACGGCTGCTCGATCTCCGGCGAGCCAGTTCTCGGTCAGGCCGATCCAGAGGGGTGTGAGGGCCTCACCGAGGCCCGCCGGTACCTCACCCCCGGCTGCAGCCGATACGGAAGCGCGTCCGGCAAGACCGAGACCGAAGAGTACCCACGCGTTCGCCTTGGCTGATTCGAAGGACCCGACCCGCGCGAGGAGTACCCGTGCTCCGCGCTCACCGTGCCGAGCCAAGACCTGAATCGCGGCGGCGGAAGCTCGGTCCCCGTTCGCGATCCGGCCGGCGACCTGATCCAGAGCTGCATCCACTAGTTCAGACCCCGTCGCGACCAGGCTGTGCATGGCGACCTCGTCTGATGGATCCTCGAGGTAGTTCAGAAGCGCTTCAGGTTGGTGGTGGCCACCGACACCCAATCCCCAGGCGGCCGCTGCCCGAAGTTCCTCGGCCAGGGTCTGGTCTGCGAGGATTGCGGCAAGCGCGTCGGCGGCCGCGGGCGCTGCCACCTCGGACAGAATAAAAACTGCCTCCATAGCCATATCGGCTTCGACGGTGTTCCTAAATTCCGCAAGGACTGGAACCCATGTGTCGGGCTCACGGCGTGCGAGACCAGCGAGTGCCTCAAGCCTGATCCTGACGTCCTCCGCTTGATTTTCCCACAGCTCACGAAGGCGCGCGACAGCCGCAACCGCATCGCCGCGGAACGCCAGCGCCTTGACGGCTGCGTAGCGGGCGCCGGGATTGGCATCCGTGCTCTGAACCAGCGGATCCCAGACGTCACCGGGACATGCCACGCTCGTAGGGTGCGGGGCGATCCCGGCGATAATCCGCCCTGAAGCCAAGGCATCACCGGGAGCGACGCATACATGGAATCCCTGTCGGATGGGCAGGCGACGAGTCGGACCGTTTTGCCAGCTGATCGTCACGTGCGTCGCGCTTACGGCAGTGACAGTTCCGGGTTGAGAGGCTACCGAAGCGGGCCAGGTACGGTCCCGTTCAGCCCCTTCGCTAGCTGACTTCGGCGGGCCCAGTTTGGAAGATGCGACCGTGGCCCGAAGGTCCGCGACACGAAAGTACTCGACCCACGTCGAGGGGGTGGCTACACGCCCATCCCATACAACATGAATCAGGGCGACGAGGTCGTCGTCGTTGAGTCCCGCATCCCACTGGCGCCCGGCCACCGTCGGGCTGTCGCTCAGCTTCACCTCGAGCTTGGACTTAGCCCTGGCCTCGACCCGGAGGCCGCAACGGAGACAGAGGAGATCGGGCAAGCGTAGCCGCTTGATCTTCGTGGACCAGATCTTGTTAGAAGTCGTGTATCGTTCAAGTTCAATGATCTGATGTCCGTGGCCGTTGAGGTCGTCCGCTGCGCGCGCCGAGCCGGCGGCACCCATGGTGAGGTACTGGAGGAAGCTGTCGTCTCGCTTAAGCGCCACGCCGGCCTTCGCGTGGCAGCTCAGGCATCAGCTCACTCGGCCTGAGTTTCAGGGCATGGGCGATGCGCGCGATGTTGAGGAGGGACGGGTTACGCTCGCCCCGTTCGATCGAACCGACATAGGTACGATGAAGCCCGGCCCGATCCGCGAGCTCTTCTTGGGAGAGCCCAAGAGAGTTCCGGCGTTCCCGAACCGCTTGGCCGAATGAAAGAAAGAGGTCCCGCGCGTCGATTCTGGGTTGGGCATCACGCGACGATGCCATGCGACGAACATATTTCCCTTGACGACTATGCGTCTACAGACTATAAGTAGCATTCAATGAGGCTAGGGATGCCTGCGCTCCCGTCCGAGATCAACGTTCGCCGGTCGGCAGATCCGATCTACATGGCGCACGGATACCTGACCAAGGTCCCGGTCCGGGCGATCATCCCCTTCCTTGACGCCTTCACGCAGCCCGGGGACGTTGTCGTGGACCCCTTCGCCGGCTCAGGAATGACCGGGGTGGCAGCGTTCATGACGGGGCGCCGAGCCGTTCTCTCGGACATCAGCCGGCTCGGGCAGCACATCGGCTTGAATTATGTGAACCTCGTTGATCCCAAGCGGCTGCGGCACAGGGCTGAACGCGTGCTTCACGAGGCGCAACTACGGGTGCCGGCCCTCTACGCGGTCCCGTGCGCCCACTGCGGGCAGGCGTCACGGCTCGTCAAGGCCGTCTGGAGCTACGAGTATCTGTGCGCTGAGTGCGACGCGACGGTGGCTTACTACAAGGCGCTTGAGGCAGGCAACTGGAAGCGAACACGGTGCCCGGAGTGCAAGGCTGATTTCGAGCGTCGGGGCCAGGTGCGCGTCGGTGAGGCCATGGTCCTCGAGTCGGTCGACTGCGATACTTCCCGGAAGCAGAGAGAGCAACCGCCGTCCGGAGTCGTACCCCCGCGCTTTCCGGAACTCGAACGATGGCCGGACGTCGTAATCGATCCAGACAGGGAGATGTTTCGTCGCTCGGCTCTCGGCAAGCATGGACTCGAGACCACCGCCTCGTTCTTTTCCATACGCAACCTCACCGCACTGGTGTCGCTCCGTCATTCGATCCTTGGCGTCGATGATCTGGCCATTCGTAACAAGCTGCTCTTTGCTCTCACGGCGATCCTGCCTCGGGCATCAAAGCGCTATCAGTGGAGCCGGAAGCGCCCGCTCAACGCGCAGAACCAGACCTACTACATCGCCCCGATTTTCTATGAGTGGAACGTCTTCGACCTCTTTGAGCGAAAGGTCGAGGCTGCGATCGCCTCTGATGCCATGGTCGGAGACGATCGACCTCTCTTCGCATCTACGGGATCAGTGACATACTCTTTGGCGTCTGCCGACAACCTCGCCCATCTGGAATCGAATTCTGTCGACTACGTTTTCACCGACCCTCCCTTCGGAAGCAACATCTTCTACAGCGACATGAACCTCTTCCAGGAGGCATGGCTCGGTGAACTGACTGACCGCTCGAACGAGGCCGTTATCCCGACGAACGGCAACAACGGCGAAGCGTCTGCGCGCTACGAACGCATCCTCGCGGATGCGCTTCGCGAGTGCCACCGCGTCCTTAAGCCAGGTGGTTGGCTCTCAATGGTGTTCTCGAACAGCCGGGGCGACGTCTGGGGAATCGCTCAGCGCGCGATCAAGGATTCGGGACTCGAGCTTGTGCCGGAACGTCTCTCCTCACTCGACAAAGGTCAGCGCTCGGTCAAGGGCTTGGCCAGCGGCTGGGAAGGCGTCGTCACGACGGATCTCGTCTTCACGGCGCGGAAGCCCGTAGGGAATCACCGTCCGAGACCGGTGAAGAGAGCCGAGGAATTGGTTGACGAATCGGTTGCGAGCGTTGTCGGCTTGACGAAGGACCTGAAGGTCGCTACGCCCAGTCACGTCTACATCGGTGTCGTCAGACGGTACATCGAGCGGCATTGGGATCTTGAGCCGCTTCATCTTGAAGACATCTTAGCTGCGCTGGAGAAACGTGGTTTAGAGGTCGATGCGGCGACTGGGAGACTACGCAGAAAAAGCGACCAACGAAGGAGCTAGTGTTCCGTCCGGGACTGACCGTGAGGATAGTCGAGAAGGCTCTGTCAATGGCTGCAGGCCGCGCGCAAGCGCGGGCAGGCCACGGGCC
>JBOGJF010000047.1:0-2307 GCA_050747785.1 Vicinamibacteria bacterium | reverse complement strand
TCCTGGAGGACGGCCTCCCGTACTCGGAACCCCCGCCCTGGCACCAGCCGGTGCGTCACGTGTTGGGGGCCGTTCTTGTAGAGGCGGCTCGCCCCGCCGAAGCAGAGCTTGCGTACCGCGCCGACCTGGAATGGAACCGCGACAACGGTTGGTCGCTCTACGGTCTTCTACAAAGCCTCAGGATGCAAGGCAAAACCTCCGACGCCGCGGAAGTCCAAGAGAAGTTCGAGCGAGCTTGGGCGAGAGCGGATGTCTCGCTCACCTCGTCGCGTTTCTGAGTCGTCTCACCATCCGGCGTGCAACAGCTCCGGAACGACAACATCCGGTCGCAGTCTGGATCAGATGATTCGCTTGCCGAGCGCTGAGCTGATGAGCTCGACCGCCACCTCGGCGGTGGAGTTACGAATGTCCAGGACGGGGTTCACCTCCGCCACCTCGAACGAGCAGAGACCTCCATGCTCGGCCACCAGTTCCATTGCCGTGTGCGCCTCGCGGTAAGTGAGCCCGCCCCGAGATGGCGTCCCCACGCCAGCGGCGACCGCGGGATCTAGCGCGTCGACGTCGAAGCTCACGTGAAACGCCTCCGTTCCGGAGCTCGCGACCTCAATCGCGTCTTGCGTCACCGCGTGGATCCCTCTGCGGTCGATATTCTCCATCGTAAACACCGCCACACCCAATTCCTTCAGAATGCTTCGCTCGTACTCGTCGACGCTCCGCACACCGACTAGCGCCACGCGGGCCGGATCGACCCGCGCCTCGTCGGCACCGAAGCCGCCGACCTCGACCAGCTCGCGGGCCCCTCTCCCGAGTACCACCGCCAGCGGCATCCCGTGTATGTTGCCGGATGGTGTGGTTTCCGGCGTGTTCGCGTCCCCGTGGGCATCGAACCACACCAAACCCAGTTTCTTCTTCTGTTCCCGGAAGTGGGCGCTCAGCCCCGAGATCGTTCCGATCGCCATGGAGTGATCGCCGCCGAGCACGAGCGGAAGCTCCCCCTGCCTCATCGTTCGTTTGACTTTGTCGCTGAGTAGAGTCACCGCACGTACGATCTCCGGAAGGTACTTGAGCTTCGGATCCGAGATACCCGCCACCTCGGGACCCACGACCGCGATATCGCCGTCGTCCACGACTTCATAGCCCAGCCGCTCGACCGCGCTACTCACTCCCGCGATCCGCATCGCGGACGGTCCCATGTCCACTCCCCTTCGTCCCGCTCCCAGATCCAGAGGAACGCCGATGAGACGAACCCGCGTGGGGAAAGGCTTTGCAGTCATGACTGCATCAGTGCCGTGGGGGCCCCCAGCCTACGCCAAGGCTTCGGCTTGGTCTCGCCGAAGTCTCGGTGTGCCCAATCGGACGGAGGCGGACACCCCCCACGGCTCGGCCCTTTCATCGGCCCCTCCGGGGCCGGGCACCCTCCGGTCGCGCAGCCTGGCTCGTTTCTCATCAGCCTGCCAGTATAATTCACGCCGAGCCGAAACAGCCCGCTGCACCAAGGAAAGGGCTCGCGTTCGCGCGCCGGCCCGCGGGCGCACGAGTGCCTCCCGACTTTGTGATAAGCTCCAAATCGCGCCAGAACTCGGGAGGAACAAGCGATGGGACCGACGAGAAGAATCCTCGCCATGGGACTCCTTGGCGTGCTCGCGGTTTCCTTCGCCATCCACGGGGTCACGGCCCAAGATTGGGGCGACCCCGGCGCGGCCTCCCGGCCTCCCCTCACGCTATCGGGCGGGGCGAGCGTCCTGTTTCTGGATTTCGAGAGCGAGGCCCTACACGGCCGTGGGCAGTACTCCATCTTCTTGCCCCCTTCCTACCAAGGAAGCGACCGGACCTACCCGGTCCTCTACTTCCTGCACGGGCTTTTCAACGATCACACGAGCTGGACGGACTCCGAATACGGCAACATACCCGCACAGGTCGAGCAGCTCATGCTCGACGGCAAGATACCGGAGATGATCCTCGTTCACCCCAATGGAGGCCGCAGCTTCTACACGAACTATCACGATGGACGTCTGCGCTACGAGGACTTCGTGGTCCAGGAGCTGGTCGCACATGTGGAAGGCACGTACCGCGCGCGAACGGAACGGACGAACCGCGCCATCGCGGGAACTTCGATGGGCGGGTACGGCGCACTCAAGATCGCGATGAAATACCCGAACCTGTACGCGGCGGTGGTCGCTCAATCACCGATCGTCTTTCTCACCAAGAATCCCTTGGACGTCCCCCCGGCGATGCGGGAAAGCCGCCGCTTCGCGTTCTTCAACGAGATCTTCTCGACGGTCTTCGGAGACCCGCTCGATCAAGCCT
>JBOGJF010000046.1:0-6016 GCA_050747785.1 Vicinamibacteria bacterium | reverse complement strand
CCAGTGGACGGTGGGAGCCAACATTTCCAATCTCTTTGACGACGAGCACTACGAGTCCTTCGGTGGTGACATTATCAGCAGAAGAGCGCTCGGCTACGTCACCTATGACTGGGAGTAGTGAGAAATTCTACTTCCGGCAGCTCCTCGCGGGCCGCGACTTTGCCCAGTCCAACGCCGTCGCGACCCAGATGGTCAATTTTTGCTATCTGATTGGCGACCGCATGGCGGGCGAGGCAGTGGTCGTCGACCCGGCTTGGGACGTCCGAGGACTCGTCGAGATCGCCGACCGAGACGAGATGAGGCTCGTCGGCGCTCTCGCTACTCACTATCATCCCGATCACATCGGCGGTGACCTCTTCGGCCACGTCGTCGAGGGCCTCGCCCTCCTTCTCGAGCTGAAGGGCATGAAGGTTCACGTTCAGAAGCAAGAGGCCCAGGGTGTGCGGTTCATGACGGGCCTCTCCGACTCCGATCTCGTCCAGCACGAAGGAGGCGACCGGTTGCGTGTCGGTGACGTCGACATCGACCTCGTTCATACGCCGGGACATACGCCGGGCAGCCAATGTTTCTTGGTTCGCGATCGCCTCGTCTCGGGCGACACGCTCTTCGTCAAGGGCTGCGGCCGCGTCGATCTCCCCGGTGGTGACCCGGAAGAGATGTACCGTAGCTTGACCGAGCGGCTGGCGAAGCTTTCCGACCACGTGGTGCTCTATCCCGGCCACGACTACGGCGACCGGCCGACCTCGACGCTCGGGGAAGAGCGCCGGAGCAACTATTATCTGCGGGTTTCCAACCTCGAGGACTGGTTGCGCCTGATGGGAGGAGCGTAGGAGGCTGCTGAACCGAGTGGGCGAGTCAGGCTCCGCGGTCACCTGTCGGCCGCCAAACTAAGTGGTTGCTCTGACCGGACGTGGTCAGGCGGGCCCGCGGTCACCTGTTGGCCGCCAAACTAAGTGGTTGCTCTGACCGGACGTGGTCAGGCGGCGGGCGCCACGGCACTCATGCGACCAGTTTACTTTTATTCGGTGGGAACCTCCGGCCTAACAACAAAACCGTCGGGCGCGGTCGGGCTGGACAATATTCCGCTGCTTAGAATTTGTGCAAACTGGAATCGCGCCTACGGAGGCGCGGCCCTCGGGGCTCATGTCGACAGGTTGTGCACATCGATTTGCACAAAACCTGTTGGTCCACCCTTCTCCGGTAGTCATCCGCTAGACTATCCGAATGACTTACGTCTTCATCGGTTTGCTGGTGGTCTGGACCCTTCTCACGGCGCAGACGCTGATCAATCTCGTTGTTTTTCCGCGCCTTAATCCGGCAGATCCCCCCGGTCCTCGCGAGGCCTGGCCCATGGTCTCGATCGTCATCCCGGCTCGAGACGAAGAAAGAAGCATCGGCGCCACGATCGATGCCGCTCTCGCGCAGGACTACCCGCGCTTCGAGGTGGTCACTGTCGACGATGGCTCCGTCGACCGCACCGCGGCCGAGATGGCCGCGCGGACGACCGATCCTCGATTCGTCTCCATCTCCTGCCCCCCACTCCCCGAGGGATGGTTGGGCAAACCCCACGCCCTCGCCCAGGGCACCTCTCGGGCCAAAGGTGAGTGGCTCCTTTTCATGGACGCCGACGTCCGTCTCGCCCCCGGCGCGATACGTCAAGCGGTAGGACGATGCGAATCCGAGGGATGGGATCACCTGACGCTTCTCGCGCACTTCGAGCGCGGCGGCTTCTGGGAAGAGGTCGCGATGCCCTTGCTCCCGGTATTCTTTTTCATTTTTTCGCCGTCCTACCTGGCTGTGTTCCGCCGCCGTGAGCTTGCCTTTGGCGGAGGCGCTTTCAACCTC
This sequence comes from Vicinamibacteria bacterium, assembly GCA_050747785.1. GTDB lineage: Bacteria > Acidobacteriota > Vicinamibacteria > Marinacidobacterales > DATDRI01 > CBDANW01. The sequence continues at coordinate 4,171 of JBOGJF010000046.1, read as the reverse complement.
GTACGGCGCCGCGCCTACGATGCCATCGGTGGCCATCGACGCATCGCGAACTCCGTCGTGGACGACATCCGCTTGGCCATGGTGCTCAAAGCTGCCGGTTTCACCACCCGGACGAGACTCGACAAGCTCCTCGTGAGTCTGCGGATGTACCACGGGCTCAGGGAAATCATCAATGGATTCACGAAGAACGCACACGCGATCTGGGCCGGCCGTGAGGGCTCGATGCTCGTCGTGTCACTCCTCCTTTTCGCCATCAACCTCGTCCCCTTTCTCTGGATTCCCTCATTTCTCTTCAACCCGGAGGCTTCCCTGCTTCCGCCGAGGCTGTGGCTGGGCCTCAGTCTCGCTCTACTCCTTGTGTGCCGGGCGCTGGTGCAAGTGCGGCAGGGCTTCGCCCTCTGGTCCGTGGCTCTTCACCCTCTCGCGATGCTAGTTGCGTTCGCGATTACCGTCCGCTCGCTCTACATGGCGTACGGAGAAGGTGTCGTGCGTTGGCGGGGCCGTGAGTACCGGCGCGACGACACGAGCTTTTAGACCCGGCGGCGAGCCCGCTCTCTTCGCGCACCCCGAGATTCTGTGCTAGCATGTCCCGCCCAATGATCAAGCACAAGCCGACGTTTACGTCCGAGGCTTTTACTGAAGGCGTGCGCGTGCAAGTCGCATGCAAGTACTCTCGCGATCACTCGCAACCTCAGGTGAATCGATGGTTCTTCTTGTACACCGTCAAGATCGCCAACGAGGGGACGGAGCCCGTTCAGCTCGTCAGTCGGCATTGGATCATCGAAGACGCGGACGGAAACGTCGAGGAAGTCCGCGGCCCGGGCGTGGTAGGACAGCAACCTCTCTTGTCACCCGGCGAGTCCTTTCAATACACGTCCGGCTGCCCGTTGCCCACTCCCTTCGGCTCCATGCGGGGCACCTATCACATGGTGCGCCAAGGAGGAGGAAGCTTCGATGCGCAGATAGCCCCCTTCACCTTGAGCGAGCCGTATACGATCCACTAGCGTCGTCCTCCCGGTGTGCCCGAGTACGTTCTCCCCGCGATCCTTGTTCGTTTCGTTCGACTGTGCCTGATCCGGAAGCTCACATGGCGAAGAAGAGTAAGAAAAACAAGAAACCAACGTTGACCGCTCGGTCGGCCGACAAGTTCATGCTCTACGAGCAGAGCGTCCAGGTTCCAGAGATCGACTGCCGATTCTTTGCTCGGTACTACAAGAAGATGACCGGACGGCCGGCGCGGGTGCTTCGGGAGGATTTCTGCGGCAGCGCCGCGCTTTCCTGTTGGTGGGTTCGGCTCCACCGCGAGAACCGCGCCATCGGGGTCGACCTCGACGCCGGGACTCTCAAGTGGGCGCGCGGTCATAACGTGAGCAGGCTGAAAGAGGATCAGCGAAGACGCGTCCACCTCATCCGGAACAACGTGCTGGCAGTTCGCTTCCCCAAGGTGGACATCGTCACCGCCATGAACTTCAGCTACTCAGTCTTCAAGACCCGCGCTTTGATGCGACAGTACATGCGGAACGCCTATCGGACCCTGAAACCGCACGGGCTCTTGATAGTGGATGCTTGGGGTGGAAGAGACACGATGTTCGAGACCCAGGATCGGCGCCGGCTGCACGGCTTCACGTACATCTGGGATCAGGTGGATTTCGATCCCGTCTCCCACGACATCCTCTGCAAGATCCATTTCGAGTTCCGTGACGGCACAAGAATGCGGAATGCTTTCATCTACGACTGGCGGCTCTGGACTCTTCCCGAAATACAGGAGATCATGACCGAGTCCGGATTCCACGACGTTCACGTGCTCTGGGAAGGCAGCGATCGCAAGACCCGCGAAGGAAACGGTAGGTTTCGCCGCTGCACTCGAGGCGGCGACGAGGAGGCCTGGATCGCCTACGTCGTGGGCCGAAAATAGCACGATGTCTCTAAATCAGGGTTACGCGTACCGTGAGACGCTCGGTCCCGCCGCCCGCCGACTCACCGTGCTGGAGTATCTGAGCCATCGCTATCGCCATTCGTCCCCGGACGAATGGCGATCCAGAATCGACGACGGCTTGGTGTTTCTCGACGGCCGACCGGCGGATCGGCGTGAGGTTCTTCGGCTCGGACAAACGCTGGTCTGGCATCGGCCGCCATGGCAAGAACCTCCCGCGCCGCTCGACTTTGCCGTCCTCTATGAGGACGAGCATCTCCTCGCGGTTGCGAAACCGGCGGGGCTCCCCACGCTTCCCGGAGGCGGATTCCTGAACCATACGCTACTAGCCCGCGTCCGCGGTTACTGCGCGGAGGCCTCACCGCTTCATCGGCTAGGCCGCGGAACGTCTGGCGTCATGCTTTGGGCCCGAACCGGACTGGCCCGTCAACGCCTATCGAGCGCGTGGCGGACCGAGGTGCGTCGTGTCTATCGCACGCTGGTTCAGGGCCTTCTCAAGGATGGCGAAACGACCATCGAGATACCGATTGGGCTCGTGCCTCATCCCCTGCTCGGAACGGTCTTCGCCGCGACGCCCCGCGGCAAACCTTCGCTCAGTCGAGTCCGTCTCTTGGAGCGTCGTCGCGACACGTCTCTGGTGGAGGTCGAGCTCCTGACCGGAAGACCGCATCAAATCCGCATTCACCTGGCCGCCGCCGGGCATCCTCTTATAGGCGATCCACTCTACGCGATCGGGGGGGTGCCGAAGTCGGGCAGCCGCGCGCTTCCCGGCGATCTCGGCTACTTGCTGCACGCCGAGCGCGTGGGATTCCCTCACCCACAAACGGGACGCCCCTTGGAAGTGACCTGCCTCCCACCCCCTTCGCTTCGCGACTTCCTGACGGTATGATGCGGCTATGTCCCGAACGGCCGCGGCGCTCATCATCGGGAACGAGATCCTCAGCGGGAAAATCCAGGAAACCAATCTAGTCGAGCTGGCGCGCGTGCTGCGCGGGCTGGGCATCGATCTGAAACGCGTCGTCGTCGTCACCGACGAGCCGACCACCATCGCCAAAGAAGTTACCGCGCTCGCGTCCACCCACGACTTTGTCTTCACCAGTGGCGGCGTCGGACCCACGCACGATGATGTCACCATGGTCGGCGTCGCCTCCGCCTTTAACGTTCCCGTCGTGCCTCACCCGACGCTCGAAGACATGCTGCGACACCACTTCGGTGAGCGGATCAACGAGAACCATCTGCGTCTAGCCCTCGTGCCTCAGGGGGCGCGCTTGTTATCCAAGCCGGACTCCCTGTGGCCGGTCACGGTCATCGAGAACGTTTGGATTCTTCCCGGTATCCCGGAAGTTTTTCGCAAGAAGCTCGATATTGCGCGAGAGCATCTCGTGGGTGACTCGCCTTTTCTCTCCCGCGCCGTGTACACCATGCTCGACGAAGCCGATCTGGCACCCCTGCTCAACGAGGTCGTTCTGAGGCACCCCAGCGTGGACGTCGGCTCCTACCCCGCGTGGAACGACAGGAAGTATCGAACCAAGCTCACGTTCGATGGAAAGGACAGTGCGGCCATCGGCCGAGCGGTGGATGCTTTCTTGGCTCTGTTGCCAGAAGGAGAGCCTCAGTGGACGGAATGAAGCCGGTACTCTTGGAGGAAAAGCCGGCAGACATGACAGCGGGTCTCAGCCCCTCACGCGAGCGCCGGTGGGGACTGATTGGCGGCACCGTGGGCTCGCTAGTCGGCGTCGGCGCCGGATTGATTGGGTTTGCCATCGACGGGGTGCCCTGGTACTCCTCCGGACCGTACCCCGACGTGTTCACTGAGCACCGGCTCTTGGCGCTCGACGTTTATCTCATCGTGGTATTCCTAGCGGGTCTGGCATTCTCGACGGCCGGAGCAATCTACTCGCGGCGAAGCCCCTTTCCGAGAACGGACGCTTTCGGGGCAGGCTTGTTGGGAACTATTCTCATGGGCATCAGTGGCCTCATGTTTTTCACACGCGTGATCGCGCTACTCCAAACCTAGCCTTGCCGAACCGCTCTTTTGGCGAACACTCGTCGATCTTGACAGCAGACGGTTCCCACAGATAGAGTCCCCCTTTTAGCCGCGTTGGATCGCACCCCAACCCGACGCGCCCTCGATACTGCGCGGCCCACCGTTTGAGCACGGTCGACCGCACCGGTGAGGACCTCGGTCATTGGGCCTACGCCTTCGACGCTGCCGGCAATCGTACGAGCGCCATGGCC
>JBOGJF010000045.1:0-2993 GCA_050747785.1 Vicinamibacteria bacterium | reverse complement strand
GAGCTCGTAGTAGAGCTTGATGTTGTCCAGGTTGGTCTGGCCATTGACGGTCCCGCTCTCGGTGACGGTAATGCCCGTGACATTCCGCGAGCCGGTGTTATTTACGATCACGAATTTCCCGCCCACGTACCGATTGGTGCTGGGTATGATCATGCTCGCGGTCTGGGTGCCCGACGCGCTCACCGTCACATCCGGGACGGAGAGCGTCGTCGTTCCTGGGATGTCCACCGCCGACGCCGGCCCAACCGTTCCGGCACTCACCGTCACGTCCGTCGAGGCATTAGCGGTGCCGATCTCGACGGTCTCACCATTCGCCGCTCCCGCCCCGACATCGAACACCACGTAGACCACCATGGTGGCGGTGGTGCTGATGCCCACCGTGCCCGTGAAGGCGGACGTCCCGTTCCCGGCGCTGAACCCATCCGTGTCGGTCGAGCCGAACTGAGATTCGGTTCCAGCGTAGCTCTCGCTCGCACCGTCATAGGGTGCCGAGGTGTCGAGCTCGTAGAAGAGCTTGATGTTGTCCAGGTTGGTCTGGCCATTCACCGTGCCGCTCTCGGTGATCGTAATTCCCGTCACGTTCCGCGAGCCGGTGTTGTCCACGATGACGAACTTCCCACCCACGTACTGGTTCGTGCTGGGAATGAGCATGCTCGCCGTCTGGGTACCCGACGCGCTCACCGTCACATCCGTCGTAAGACTTTCCGCGGCGCCAACCGAGTAGAAATCAGGACTGCCCTCATTACCGGGACCATTGTGGCTGTTATACTCGGTCCCGACCCAGCAGGCGGAGCGGGTCGTGTTCGAGATTCGAACCTCATCGACTCCGTCGGGGAAATAATGGATGATGGTTGTTCGGTTGACGGCTCCTATGTTCCCGGTATTCAGAGTGACGGTTCCCACAGTGGCCGTATTCGTTGCCCTCGTCACCCCGTCAACGAAAAGCTCACGCGCATTCTTGGCACTCTGGACGCCGACCACGTGGTGCCATTGGTTGTTGTTCCAACTACCGTTGTGGTCGACATCGCCTGCGACGCTCGCGTCATCGCGCACTCCGAACCGCACATTGCCCGCCGTGCCGTTTTCGTTTGCTGAAAGATAGGTCAACGGGTTGTTGTTGCCGCTATTTCCCTCGGCCCAAATCTTGTCCGGCGTCGTCGCGTCTGAAGACGTCTTGAACCAGGCGGACACGGTAAAGGCCGAGCTGTTGCCAACGATGGTGCCGACCTGGATGCGATCGTCGGTCCCGTCGAAGTCCAGAGAGCCATCGATCTTGCCGGCAACCTGATTTCCGGACACCATGGTTCCAAAGGACGTGCCGTGAAAGCTCGCGCTCTTGCTGTTCCGCATCTGAGGAGCGGTCCCGGAAGGATCTTCTTTCAGGTGCCAAACTGCGAGGAAGTTCGAATCCCATACTGCGGTCGGGATGGACAGATCCGAAGAGATTCCCGTGTGTCCATAGTAGATGTAGATAGTGGTATTGGCGGTGTTAGAGAGCGTGGGCACTCTCACCCAGGCCACGAGCGTGCCCCCCGTCGCCGTCCCGTCGTATTTCTCGATCTCGTGGTCGAGGTGGGTGCCATCCGAAGCCTTGAAGGCGATGTCATAACCGTTCGAGTTACGGATATTCCCGCCGTTTGCCGTGGTCTTGAGCCAATTGCCGGAGAGGCTGACCAACACAGGGAAGTTGGTAAGATTCCCTGAACAGGGAGTTACTTTAGTGAAGTCAATGGTGAGCGCCCGGCGATAGTCGAAGGAGGCGGCTGCTAGTTCCAGAGCAAACCCGGCACCCGCAGAGGATGTACCCCATGTAGCAGAAGGAGCGTTCTCTGCCACAGTGTTGTGCCACTCTGCCATGTAACCCATCGCAACGGCGGCATGATTCCCGTCATAGAGCTCCGTGTATCCGGCTGCGGTGTCGTGGGTCGTTGCCTCCTGAGCTCTATGCGAAAAGAATGCAACCGGCCTGTTGCTGGGATTGGCGAAAGCGCTCATGGGGACGGTAAGGGTAGTAATGCCCGTACCGCCGTCAATCGAGGGCCACTGCACCACGGCGTCGGCGCCGTTGGTCCCGGTGGTCTTGGTCCCGGTGAACGCGATCATCGCCGCGCCCATTCCGGCGCTGATGTTGGTCCCACCCAAGGAGACCGTGACGACGCCGGTGCCGGCCCCGCTCGCGGCCAATGCCCGCCAGGCTTGGACGCGCCGGCCGTTCGAGCTGTAAACAAGGCCGCCGGCCGTCCCAATCTCTGTAAACGTCAATCCCGCCCCACTGACACTCGTCACTGGCGGGGCGATGTCGACACCAATCCCACAGTTTTGTCCACTGGCGCAGGACGTGCTAGTAAAGGCGATATAGAGAACGTTATTGGAGTACGTGGCCGATAGGAAGGGATAGGCAGTCAAATCCGTACTGTCGGTGATGGAGGTGACTAACGAACCTCCGATCTGGGCGTGAGCAGGGACCGGGCAGAAGAACGCAACCGCAACCCACAGAGTAAGGACGACCGACGCTGTTCTTAGCAGGCTCTTCTTGGCAAACTTCACGGTAGATCTCCCCTCGAAGGGAGAAAAGCAAGAGCGGTGCCAGGATAGCCTTCGCTAACCTAGAGTTGATTCAACGACTTAGAGGTGTTCGCCGCGAGGGCGTGTGGGAGATTCTCTACGAAGACGTGTGGGTTTTCTGAAGCGCCTGAACGAGAGATTACTTCAGATTCAATGCGGGATCCCCGAGCAGGTGATAGATACTGAGAAGCTCGGGGAAGGCTCCCGTGTCGGCATAGCCGGCCTGGCCGGCGAGGATCGCGTCTCCCAAACGCTCGTGCTCTCCGTGCATGACCTCGTTCAGAAGCACCTTGTGGAAACGGTGCGCCGGCCCATCGAGACTGAAACCGGTCGGAGAGAAGGCGGCGATGACGCCCTTCCCTTCGGCCTTCAGGAGATCTTCCGACAGAGAGTTGTGGTGCAGGACGCCACCGTGGTAGTGCGGGAAG
>JBOGJF010000044.1:0-2086 GCA_050747785.1 Vicinamibacteria bacterium | reverse complement strand
AGATGACCGAAGGGGACGTGCTCGACAAGGCCGAAAACAACTGGTGGATAACTCGCACGTGTGACGTCCCGACGTCGCCGTAGAAGCCTTACAGTAGTTTTTCCGGGAGCGTTCCTTATCGCAATCGCGCAGGCCCAAAGGGGTTTGTGCGAAGGTTCGCAGACGCTAACATAGTGCGGACCAGATGAATCGCGACCCCCTTTCCATCCTTGTTGTCAGCGGCATTGCGGTGTACGCCGCGAAACTCTGGCTGGAGGACCACCGTAAGAGCCGTGCCGGGGAGCCGAATCCTCGCGCGTTTCCGGGGGCGAGTCCTGTCGGCAGAGGGCTCGTGCTGCTCGGGATCGGTATGGCCGTGGCACTGGTCGCCATCCAAACCGCCGGGGAATACGCGCTGGGCATTTCTGAGCTGCAGTCGACGGTAACCTGGCTCTTCCTCCTCGGCATGATTTCAGCAGGGTTCCTCGAGGAGCTCATTTTCCGGGGTTACGTCGTCATCGAGGGGCGCGGGCGGGCGGCTCTGGTGGGGAGCATCATTGTCTTCTCGCTTCTTTTCGCGCTGCTTCACTTCCACTGGGCCGAGTGGACGGGATTCGAAGCCGGTTGGTTCGAGCTCACGCTGAGTAAGGCGGCGGGGTGGTGGACGCTCGCGATCTTCGCGAACGCTCTTCTGTTCTACTGGTTGCGCTTCTGCCGGTGGAACCCCAACCGGTCCCTCATTCCGTGCTTCGCGGCGCACATATCGAGCAACATCGCTGTCTTCCTGGTGAAGCTCTCCCAGGGGTTCGTGGTGGGGGCCTACTAGCCGACAACTCGGACGGCCGTTTGATCGCCCTCCGGGCTAGTGGTACGCTTCCCGAAACATGCCCCAACCCTGCTTTTAGTGACCAAAAGGGAGTCTTCCATGTCTTTTAGGTTCTTGACCCGAAACTTCCTAGGTTCTCTGGGCCTTTGTCTTTTGGTGGTGTCCGCTTGCTCGACGGAAGCCAGGAAGGCACGGCACCTCGAGCGGGGCGACGATTACTTCGCGCAGGGGGCCTACGCGGAGGCCGTCATCGAGTACCGGAACGTGCTCCAGTTGGAAGAAGTGAACGCCCATGCCATCGAGCGGATCGGACTTTCCCACTTCGAACAGGGCGAGCTGGGCCAGGCGTTTCCGTTTCTTCTGAAGGCGAAGGAGCTCAGTCCCGAGAATCTGGACGTCCGGGCGAAGCTCGGGAGCATCTACCTCATGGGAGGTCGTTTGGAAGAGGCTCGTCAGGAGGCCACCGAGATTCTCGAGCGCGATCCGGCGAACCTGGACGCGTTGGTTCTGGCTTCGGACACCGCCCGCGAGGAAGAGGACGTAAACGCCGTGTTCCAAGATCTGGAAAACGTGCGCGATCGGTTCGACTCGCAGGCGATGTACCACCTGGCGCTCGGAAGTCTCTATCTCAAGAAGCGCGACATGGAAAACGGGGAACGAGAGTTCACGACGGCCGCCGAGCGAGAGCCGGGCTCGGTGATTGCTCATCAGGCGCTCGCGAGTCTTTACCTCGCCAAGCGCGAGATCGATAAGGCGGAGGCCGAGCTCAAGACCGCCGCGGGGCTCGAAGACGCAGGACCCCAGGTGGCCATCCGATTGGCGGATTTCTACGTTCTCACTGGCAAGAACGAAGAGGCGACGCAAGTTCTGAACGATATCGTACGAGATTCTCCGGATTTCGTGCCGGCCCGGCACCGGTTGGCCACGATGGCGATGGAGGCTGGGAATCTGGAGGAAAGCCAGCGGATCGTGGACGAGATCCTGGCCAAGAACGAGCTCGATCCGATAGGCCTCGCGATCCGGGGACGGCTCCGCATGGAACGCCGGGAGACGAATCTCGCGATCCAGGATTTTCAGAAGATTCTGGAGCTTCAGCCTCGGCACGCGCGTGTCCGCTTGATGTTGGCGCAAGCACAGATTCAGGCGGGCAACATGGAGCAGGCGAAGTCGGAGCTGAGAGAAGCCGTGACGATTGCGCCTAATTTTGCCGAGGCGGTTTTCCTCCTCTCTCGGGTGAACATCGAGACCGCTGCTCCCGACCCGGCTATCGAGGACCTGAAC
>JBOGJF010000043.1:0-2163 GCA_050747785.1 Vicinamibacteria bacterium | reverse complement strand
GTCCTGAGCTCGCTGGCGTTCATGCTGGGGGAGTCGGGTTGGGGTTCCATCCAGGTCCAGATGATCAACATGGACCTCAAGGAGTTGGTCGTGAAGGCCCACGAGTCCCCATTCGCCGAGGAGTATGGACCCTCGATGAAACCCGTGTGCCACCTCCTGCTCGGTCTGTTCCGCGGCGTCGGCAGAGCGCTCTTCGATGGCGACGTCGATGGCCAGGAAGTTCAATGCACCGCCAAGGGAGACGCCGCGTGTCTCATCGTCGTGTCGGCTAGCCCCGGTTCTTAGAATCCTGGAGAACAAGATGTCCCACGTCCTTCTCCTTCTCGCGGTCCTGGTGGCGGGCGACGTGGAGGCCATACTCACCGCACCCGACGTCGTAAGGGCTATGCATATCGTGGATGAGAACAAAGATTGGTCCATGAAGGAGCTCATCACCTTGACGGAGATTCCTGCTCCGCCTTTCGGAGAAGACCAGCGAGGCGCGGCCATGATGGAGCGGTTTCGACGCCTGGGGCTGACTCATGTCTGGAAGGACGAGGAAGGCAACGTGTACGGCGAGCGGCGCGGCCTGGGCGATGGCCCGACACTCGTGTTGTCGGCACACTTGGACACGGTCTTTCCCACGGAGACGCCGATTAAGATAGAAAGAAAAGGCACCCGACTCTTCGCGCCGGGTGTTGGTGACAACTCAGTCGGCTTGGTGACCATGCTGACCGTTCTCAAGGCTCTGCAGGACGCCGCGGTCGAGACCGAGGGTACGATCATCTTCATGGGCAGCGTCGGTGAGGAGGGGACGGGAGACTTGCGCGGCGTGAAGCATCTGTTCCTCGAGAGCGAGCTTCGGAACCGCATCGATATGTTCGTATCTGTCGACGGGACAGATGACAGGAACATCACCAATCAAGCTTTGGGAAGCCGTCGCTACCGCATCACGTATCGCGGGCCTGGAGGTCATAGCTGGAGCGCCTTCGGAACCCCCAATCCGGCTTTCGCGATGGGTCGAACACTCGCCAAGCTCGCCGATCTCAAGCTTCCCCAGGACCCGCGGCAAACCTACAACGTGGGCGTCGTCGGGGGTGGCACCTCCATCAACTCCATCCCTTACGAAATATGGATGGAGATCGATCTGCGCGGAGAAAAACCAGAGGACCTCCGGGCCATGGAGGAGACGTTTCTCGGGTTCGTGGACCAGGGGGTCGAAGAGGAGAATCGGGCGCGAACGCTGACCGGTCCAGTGGAAGCCGAGAAAAAGCTGGTCGGGGATCGACCCTCGGGCGAGATACCCATCGACTCTCCCATCGTCGAGACCGCGGTCGCGGTGACACGCCACGTGCTGGCCACCCGCAATGTTCAGATGGTTCGTAGTAGTACCGACTCCAACATACCGATCAGCCTTGGGATTCCTGCCATCACCATCGGTGGAGGAGGGGACGGTATGGGTGCTCACTCGACTTCGGAGTCCTTCGACCCCACGCATTGGGAACGCGGCATCCGCCGCGTCCTGGGTATCGCGGTCGCCCTCGTCGGACTCGCCGAGGTATCTGACCAGGCGGGGCAAAAGACCGGGGCGGATTGACCTCCCGCGGCTTGGTATAAAATAGGCGAGTGAGCGTGTACGACGAGGAACCGCCACAAAGCAAACATTCTTCTACGGGCAAGTTTGTCGTCTTTGGACTCATCCTCGCTCTTGCCGGTCTCGGTTTCTGGTACATCACGCGCGACACCGGTCTGGAACGAGCGACTGCACCAACCCCAGCTCCGACGTCGACACCGCGAGCTCCGACGACCGACATACCGGAGTTCGAGCCCCTAACCGGTTCCCTCGAAGTGACCGCGAACGTCGACGGGGCGACCGTGTACCTCGATGGGGAAGCCTTGGGCGCGGCGCCCGTTCGGCGTGAACAGGTCTCAACCGGCCGGCATAGCATTCGCGTCGAGGCCCCTGGCTTTCAGACCTTCGAGCGGCCGGTCAACATCAATAGCGGCCTGGAATCCCAAGTTCAGGCTCTTCTCGAACCGGCTCCGGTCCAGCTCCGCGTCGAAAGCGACGTGCCGGGTGCGTCGGTGTTCGTCGATCGCCGTTACATTGGAACGACGCCCCTGACCGTCGACGATCTGGGCCCCGGTCGCTACGATTTGACCGTGTCCGCGGAAGGCTACGAC
>JBOGJF010000042.1:0-3192 GCA_050747785.1 Vicinamibacteria bacterium | reverse complement strand
TCCCGGGATATCGATGGCACCGATCCGCCGGGCAAGCCAGGCTGCGGCCGGCGTCAGACTGGCCGACAAGCCGAAGGCCAAGAAAGCGAGCCAGATGGTCTCGGTGGGCAGCCCTCCCGGCCCATTCGAGCCGAAGAGCGTCACCGTCGACGGAGCCACTACCGCGATCGCCGCTAGCGCCGCGATGCCGGCGGCGCCAAGCCTATACGTTCTTCGCATATTCTTGTCGACTCCACGTTAAGATCTCGCCGACGCGGCGGGTTACCCGAGCCACTCTCTCTGCTTCGGACGTGCTCAGGGCTGGGTAGAGCGGAATCGACACCGCTCGCCGGTAGGCCTCTTCCGCGCCGGGAAAACCTTTCAGTCCGAGATAGCGATGCAAAGGTCTAAAGACGGGCCGCCGGGCCTCGATGCCGCGACGTCCCAGCTCGTCGAGAAGACGCGCGGTTTTCGAGCGGGGACGAGCGACGAAACGGTAAAAGGAATGGCCTCCCTCCACCGAGGGCAGCTCCCAGGGACCGCCGGACAATTCGCGCGCATAGAGGGTGGCCAGTCGGCGCCTACGCGCCACGAACCGTGACAGCCTACGAAGTTGGACTCTGCCGAGCGCGGCTTGCAAGTCCGTCATCTTGTAGTTGAAGCGCCTTCGATAGCGGGGACGGCTATCGTAGCTTCTCGAATCCCGCACTCGCTCGATGAGCCGCGCGCGATTGCTCAAGACCATCCCCCCCTCACCCGTGGCGATCACCTTGGTCGCATAGAAGGACGCGATAGAGATCACTCCCAGACTTCCCACCGGCTCGGTACCGCATTTCGCGCCGAGCGCTAGGGCGCAGTCCTCGATGATCGGGACGCCGTAGGACTCGATGTCGCGGATTCGTGCCGGTAGGCCGAACATGTGCGGGACGATGACCGCTCTGGTGCGCGAGCGCAGGCGCTTTCGGAGATCGTCCGGATCGAGGTTGAACGTGGTGGGATCGATATCGACGATCAGGGGCTCGGCGCCGACCATATCGGTGGCGTGAAGAAGCGCCGTGCAGACGTAGCTGGGCATAGCGACGCGGTCTCCGGGTCCTACGCCGAGCGCGACGAGAGCGAGGTGGAGCGCGGCGCTTCCCGAGCCGACGGCCGCGGCATGCCGGCGTCTCAGCCGATGGGCTATTTCCCGTTCGAAGCGTTCCACCTCCTTGCCTTCTGCCAGAAGGCCGGAGGCGAGAACGCGCCGGACGGCTCTTTGCTCCGCCGCACCGAGCAGGGGACGAGAGTGGGCGATGCGTTTCACGGGTCTAGCCCACTTCCTTTCCGACATTGATGAAGAGCCGGAGCGAGACGAAGCCCTCCGCGTGACCCGTGCGCGCTTGGATACCGCGAGAAACCGCCACCGCGCGAGCAATATCCACGATGTTGAGGCCCGGTATGTTGGTCTTTTCCAACTGGGAGGCATGGGCGGCGAGGGCGGCCATTTTTCGCTCCACATGGTCTTTGATATCCACGAAGACGTTGGGGCTGAAATCCACGGAGGTCGGGCCTTCGTAGAAGAGCACGTTGCGAATGTACCGGGTCGCGGAAATGGCGGCCTGGGCGAGTGCGCGGTGATCCTGATGCGTATCGTCCTTGTGGTGTACGAAGATGAAAGAGGGCTCGACCGCACGGATTGCCTGTTCGATATCGTCGATGAGTGTCTTGGTCAGGGGTAGCTCGGTGTCTCGGTAGTTCTTCCAGAGTATCTCCTTGACACCCATTTTACGCGCGGCTTCCTCTGCTTCCCGCTGGCGAACGTTCTGGTCACCCCCTTGGTCACCGCCGGTTAGCACCAGGGAGTACACCCGGTGCCCGTTGTCGCTGTACTTCATCAAGGTTCCCGCGCATCCGAACTCGATGTCGTCCGGGTGTGCGCCGATAGCTAGTACGTTCATTCGTCTTCCTCTGTCTCAGGCAGCCCGTCCGCCTCGGATGATCTCGATAGAGGCCGGGCCACAGTTGAAGAGCAAATCCAAGACCGACAAGTTGGGAGTGAACTCACCGAATAGCTGGGGGTACGTTGGGTGCTGGTAATCCTGAAAGACGACGTTCAGCCCGGCTGCCTGGTATCGCTCGAGCTCCATGTACGCACGCCCGCCGGCACCCGCCAAATAGATACCTGCGCCGTACCTTCGACAGAGCTCGATGAGACGCTCGTCTCGGTGATCGGGGAGTGGTTCGCGCTCCGACGCAAGCACAATCTCCGTCTCCAGATTGAGTTGGGCGACGAGATCACGCAGAAGCTGGACATTCAAGTCGGCCAGCTTTTCCCAAGGTCGATGAGCGATCCGCTCGTAGAGCGCAAGAGTGTCTGTGAAGTGCGGTGCGCGACGATAGCAGGTGTGAAGGGTCTTCAGGTGCCGGGCTTGCCAGTTCTCCCGGGCCGCGATGTCAAGCTCGCGTATCTCTTGGCCGAAACGGCCCGAAACGGGAACGGTGAGCCATTGAGGTCCTGCGGCTCCCTTGATGCGGTTTCGATTCTGCCACTCGTTCTTCTTGTACTGGACGTTATCCAGCAGTACGAAGACATCGGCGCGGTCGAGCTTGTCGAAGAACCCGAGCCAAGGGGCAAACTGCGGCTGATGGGCGGCGAGAACGCTCATCCCTTGCTGACCTCCGCCAGCACGGAAAGAATTCGAGCGGCCGAGTTGCGCCAGGAGAATCCACGAGCGCGGGCGAGCCCGGCTTCGACGAACGTCTTTCGTAGGGGCTCATCCGTCAGCAGCCGGTGGAGTCCCGTTGTCCAGGCCTCAACATTCCTCGGGTCGAGGAGGAGCGCCGCGTCGGAGGCGACCTCGGGGAGCGACGACGTATTGGAGCAGGCCACCGGAACACCGCTCGCCATCGCTTCCAGTACCGGAAGCCCGAAGCCTTCGTAGAGTGAGGGGAAGGCAAAGACGCGAGCACCGGCGTAGAGAGCGGGAAGATCCTCGTCGGGGATGAGTCCGGGAAGCACGACCCGTCCGCCGAGCTCCAGTCGGTCGATGAGCTCCTCGAGCTTTCGTGTCGAAACCGCAGCTCGACCCGCTAGTACCAGGTCGACGTCTGGCTCCTGAGGAGCCAGCCTTGCGAATGCCCGCACCAGGGACTCGTCGTTCTTGTGCGTGCGGAAATTGGTTACCGAAAGAATGTAATCTCTCGCCAATCCCAGCTTCCTCGCGACTCGGGGGC
>JBOGJF010000041.1:0-5826 GCA_050747785.1 Vicinamibacteria bacterium | reverse complement strand
CCACCGCTTCATCACCGATCTAGCTCGGGACGACTTTCGCGTGTTCGAGGACGGCGTCCACCAAGAGCTTTCCGTCTTCTCCCAAGAAGACCTGCCTCTCCGCATGATCCTCTTGCTCGACGCGAGCGCCAGCATGGAAGAGAAGATTGGCTCCGCGCAGCAGGCCGCCATCCGCTTCGTAGGCGAGATGAAGGACGATGACCTGACGGAAGTGGTCGAGTTCGGGAGCAAGGCGCACATCATTCAGGCCTTCACCGGCGACACCGAGAAGCTCCGTGACGCGATTCTTCGAACGCAGGCGGGGGGAACGACGAGCCTCTACAACGCGCTCTACATCGCGCTCAAGGATCTGTCGCAGCGCCGGTCCGACATCCGCCGCCAGGCCATCGTGGTGCTTTCGGACGGCGAAGACACGAGCTCTCTGGTGACGTTCGAGCAGGTTCTCGAGCTCACGAAGGAGACGGATGTCACGATCTACACGATCTCTCTGCGTCGCGAAGGCGCGCAGAAAGGAAAGTATTTCTCCGAGGCCGAGCACGTCCTGAAGAAGCTCGCCGAGGAGACCGGTGGGCAGTGGTTCTTTCCCGATCAGATCGACGAACTGGAGTCGGTCTACGCCCGCATCTCGAGAGAGCTCAAGAGCCAGTACAACATCGGGTACTTCTCGAACAACATGCGTCGAGACGGCACCTGGCGCCGCGTGGTGGTGCAGACGGCCTCGAACGAGGGCCTTCTCGTCCGATCGAAACTGGGCTATTACGCGCCTCGCAACTGAGCGACTCGCCCCAATAGATAAGGCCCGCCGACCTCGGTCAGCGGGCCTTTTCTTTTCCGTAGCTAGCGATCAGTTGTAGTAGTTGTTGTCCGCCAAACCCGCCTTGGCGGTGATGTTGCGCAGGACGACGGTCGTCGTGAACGACTGGCGCAGCCGATTGCCGTCGGCGAAGTCGCCCTCCGACGCCCCCTGCAGATCCGTGCTCGCGCTTCTACCGCTGAGCGTCACACGGACCTGAGTGATCCAGGTGGTGGGGTCGTCGGGATCCGGCATCGCGGGACTATCCTCGAAGACATCACTGTCGCCGATGGCGAACTGCACCTGGAGATTCTCGATGTTGCTGGCAACCGGATACCAGGTGGACCCTTCTCGCAGGTCCCTTCGTTCCAGCGTCGGGTTATCCGCGGGCGGGAGCGGATTGATCCGGTATTGGATCATGTAGAAGACGCCGAAAATCGTGCAGTCCGCGTCCAGCTCGTCGTTGAAACCACCTGGATGGTTGAAATTCGCCAGGTCGTTTCCGGAATTGTGGTTCAGACTCATATTGGGACAGGTGGGTCCGCCGGTACAGTTCGGATCCTGGGTCAGCTCGAAGGGGATGATCGCGAGCTCCCCGTCTCCGTTGCAATCTCCCGGGTACTCGATGGCGAAGAGGACGTCCCCGTCCGCATACGCACTCTCGGGAACGTCTTGTGGCGGCTCGAACGTGTCGGGAAGGACTGGGACCGTCGCGGCACTCTTGAGATTAGGGTTCGGGGTCTCCGGGAAGACCGTCGGGAAATCCGTGTCGGCGAACATGATCACGACCTCGTCCGGCGTATCCCCGCCGCCGTCGTTTGGAACGACGGCAAACATCACCGGCAGGTTATCACCAAGACCCGCGTCGGTGAGGTCTCGAACGATCAGGTCCAGACCGTAGCGGGCGTTCTGGTTCATCTCCGCCACTTCGGGCTCTCTCTGAAAGCTGGTCTGACCCTTCTGGAGGAGCGTGAACACCGATGCCATCACGATCATCGTGATGAGCATGGCCACCATCATCTCCACCAAAGAAAAGCCCTTCTGGGCTCCCGGATTCGGGGCGGTCTTCATAACGTCCTCCCGGTCTCGCATTTCATTCAATGGTCCGTTGGGTCTAATGCCGGTGTCCTTCTAAAGCAAGGCGTGTTCCAAGTTTCGAGCGCGCGGCGTTCCCCTAAAATGCCACCGAGAGAGTGGGTTACACTGCCACCCTGCCCCCAAGACCAGCCTGTAGCGGGGGGGCCTTACCCGAGCGGCCTCGGCAGCAGACCACTTCCGAACAGCGAGCACGCTAAGTGGCTTTTTCTTAATGGCTTAGTAACGGGTGGCTGATTTTTTCACCCGTGGGGATTCCCCCGCCGGGTTCGTGAACTGTAATGTGCCGCGGGCTTGCGAAAAAGAATTTTACAGACCGGGGGCTAGGACGAGTCTCCCGCCTAACGCACATGTCTCTATCTGAGAAGCACTTAGCCTGGAAATGTCGGAGACGCGCAGACTGGCACCTTCATTGCACACGTGGACGGCGTCTACTAAATGGATGCCTCCGAGCCGGGAAAGGGCCTGGCTGCGGGGGCTCAAGCTCCCTCCTATCGTAGGCAAGAAGGGGCTGGACCGAATAGATCCAGCCCTTTCTTTTTCTGCCTCGAACGAGTAGCTTGTGGCTCTGAAGTTCGTGTCTGGCAGCCAAAATGGGCACGTTGCTCCAAATCAAAGGGGTCAGGCGCCCGTGCTAGATCGGGGGTTCTTCGAGAAGCTGGAGTCCGACAACCTCAGCCCCCATGCCGCGCTCAGCGCGACGTCGCACGGTCGCCGCTTCCCTGAGCCGGAGCACCCTTTCCGCACCGCCTACCAAAGAGATCGCGATCGCATCATCCACAGCACGGCTTTTCGCCGGCTGGAGTACAAGACGCAAGTCTTCGTCAATCACGAGGGCGATCACTACCGCACGCGGCTCACCCACTCTCTGGAAGCCGCTCAGATTTCGCGCACGATCGCTCGGGCTCTTCGCCTGAACGAAGATCTGACGGAGGCGGTGACGCTTGCTCACGATCTGGGCCATCCACCGTTCGGCCACTCCGGTGAAGATGCGATCAACGAGCTGATGCGGGATCAGGGGGGCTTCGAGCACAACCTCCAAGCCCTACGTTTGGTGGATTGCCTCGAGCACCGGTACCCGGGCTTTCAGGGCCTCAACCTCACCCAAGAAGTGAGGGAAGGCATCGTCAAACACTCGCCGCGCTATCGCGAGGCCGCGCCGGCCGAGTTCATGGATGGCGCCGAGCCGGTTCTCGAGGCGCAGATCGTCGACCTCGCCGACGAGATCGCTTACACCAATCACGATCTCGAGGACGGCCTCTCCTCGAACATCCTCGAACTAGAACGACTCGAGGAGGTCGAGATCTGGAAAGAGCACTTCGGCATGGCGAGCGCCTGCTATCCTGGAGAGTCCACGCGCGTGCAGGTGCGGGTTGCCATTCGTCGCATCATCAACGCCCTCACGACCGATCTCATATGTCGAACTCTCGATAACATCGACGCTCACGGCGTCCGAAGTCTGGAGGACGTCCGCCGGGCCGGGAGGCGTCTCGTCGAGTTCACGCCCGAGGTCGAGCAGCAGAAGAGTCGTCTCAAACGATTTCTCTTCGTGAACCTATACCATCACTACCGCGTGGTGCGCATGGCGGAGAAAGCCCAGCGCGTCGTTCGCGATCTCTTCGAGGCCTACGCGTCCAACCAACAGCAGCTTCCCCCCCATATCCAGAGCCGTATTCCAGAGGAAGGGCTTCACCGCGTGGTCTGCGACTACATCGCCGGGATGACCGATCGCTTCGCCTTGGGAGAACACCAGAAGCTCTTTGACCCTCACCAGCGCGTCTAGCTGTGGGGACGCACCCTCGGTTGCCGAAGTGGCGCGTGCGCCGGGAGTGGAACGGAAGACACTGCTGTCCCATGAGTTAAAGCGCTAACGCGCTGTCGAATACCCCATGGCATACGCATTGCTAGACCCAAGAAGACGGAGCCGTACGCATCGCCACGGAGTTAACTAGAGGGAACCGGAGTGAGCAGGGATAAGGCGTCAGGAGAGGATCTAGGTAGGGTCTCTGGGAAAAAGCCCCTTCCACTCAAGAAGCCGTCGATCACCCTGGCCAACGAGCGAAACGAGAAGTCCGGAAACGGATCCGGGAAGGAGAACCGGCTCCATACCCGTCTGCCTCTCGTCGTGCGTGCCGAGATGCAAATCGATGGAACCCAACAGATTGGTTACTTGACCAACCTCAGCCTGGGCGGCGCGTTCTTGGCCACACAAGAGATGCTAGCCGTCGGCACGCCCGTGCATCTGCACATCTTTCTTCCCTGGAAGCTCGGAGATTTCGAAGCGGAGGCGAGAATCGTCTGGAGCTCGGGGAAGGACGGAAACGAAACGGACCCTCCCGGCGTCGGACTCCGGTTTACAGGGTTGGATTCGCACGCAGAGAGCCGCCTGCGTGCCTACGTCGGCACGTTCTTGCGATTGGTAGCGCAGATCGAAGAATGAGCCGACGCTCTCGCCTGGCCGCCTCGGCGGCCACGCGCCGCGCTCAGTGACGGGTCTTTTTTCTCGCACCCGCCCCGTTACCCAAATGAGTCGCCAGATGCAAGAAATCCGCACGAAGGCGGGATTCAGCGTTCAATAGCCTCCATGCGTTCAGCAACCGGCGCTCACGTGGGTCTCCGGGAGGGGTCTTCTTTCGGTCCCGCTCGTCCGGGAGGAAATACGCGACCGGCGTGTCCAGGGCTTCCGAAATCTTGTGAAGCCAATCGAGCGAAACGCGCCGCCGCCCCTTCTCGAAATTCGTAAGCGCTCCTGCCGAAATACCGACCATCCTTGCCAAGACCTTCTGTCGAATTCTTTTGCTCTTCCGGACGTCCCGGATCTTCTCGCCGACCTTCAAAGTCTTCTCCTCCCGCTGTGGTCCCCTCGGTGCAGCCCACTCTGAGTCAACACCCATTTTATAACCCCTAGCGAATCCGGATGGATATCCGGAAAAATACGGGTTTTCGTCAAGGCGACAGGTGTAGGCTTTCCACGCGAAAGCTCGCTGTCCCTCGCTTAGCTCTTCTGCTAGCATAGTTTAGCCGGCATAACGGGATGCGGGACGTGGAGCACATCCAGGAGAAGGATAGTACGCGCGAGAAGGCCGAGAGGATCGTCCGAAGTCTCGTCGAGGCGGGATACCCCACATACTTCGCGGGTGGCACCGTTCGCGACATGCTTCTCGGCGAGCAGCCGGCCGACATCGACATCGCTACCGCTGCTCCCCCCGGCGCGATCGCGTCGCTCTTCCCGAAGACCATTCCGGTCGGCGCGGAGTTCGGCGTGATCTTGGTCATTCAGGAGGGGGAGCCCTTCGAAGTGGCCACGTTTCGCGCAGAAGGACCCTACCCCGACGGGCGACGCCCCGCGTGGGTTCGACCTGCGGATGCGCGGACCGATGTCGAGAGGCGAGACTTCACCATCAATGGTCTGCTCTTCGATCCCCTTCGAAACGAGATCACCGACTGGGTGGAGGGAAGAAAGGATATCGAACGCCGTCTCATCCGCTCGATCGGTAATCCCGTCGAGCGTTTCTCCGAAGACAAGCTGCGCATGCTCCGCGCCGTGCGTTTGGCCGCCAACCTGGGTTTCCAGATCGAGGAGCGCACCGGCTCCGCCATCCGCGATCGAGCAGCCGAGATCCAGGCGGTCAGCGGAGAGCGGATTCGAAACGAGCTGGTAAGTATCTTTACCGGCCCTCATCCCGAGGAAGGACTGCGGCTACTCGAGTCGTATGGACTCCTTTCGCCTCTGCTGCCCGAGGTGTCCGCGATGAAAGGGGTCGAGCAGAGCAAGGAGTATCATCCCGAAGGAGACGTCTTCGCTCATACGTTGAAGATCTTGTCGCTCTTGAAGCGACCGACCGTGAGCTTGGCCTGGGCCGCCCTCCTGCACGACGTCGGCAAGCCGCCCACATGGAACCCGGGCGGCCGACCTCTCTTCCCCGACCACGCACGAG
>JBOGJF010000040.1:0-2664 GCA_050747785.1 Vicinamibacteria bacterium | reverse complement strand
GCTCAAGTATCCGGTAAGGGGCATCGCCATGCGTCCTGGACCGCAGCCGATCTCGAGAATCGTTTCGGAGGGCTGGAGTGAGCCCAGGGTAACGAAGTGCCCGAGAAACTCGCGGCCGATCTCCTCGAAGTCGCCCGGTCCCACATCCCGCAACGCGGGAGGCGGCAGGAGGGGGGGGCCAACCAATCGGCCGAGCGCCTCCTGTAGCCTCTCGGCGGCTCGTTTGGCCGCGCGCTTTCCTTGACGAGCGATCATGCGCCTCCCGGCCCCATACGATGATCCCGCGGCAGCGCGATGTCCCGCAGAGCCAAGGCGTCGACCACCGTTTCGTGAACGCGGCGGTAAACCGCTCTCGGCTCGGCGCCGACCGGTTGCGTCCAGCGAGCGGGGAAGGCGGACAGGATCTCGGCGTCGCCTCGACGGCGGTGCTCTTGAATCTCCCGACGTCGGTGCCGCTGCTCGGGTAGAGACTTAAGCCAGTCATGGAGAGCGAGCAAGCGGGCGGCGCCTTCCGCGGGCAGACTTTCCGGGTGACCGTCGAAGCTACGCTCTTGCGGGCCTTCCTCCATTCGATACGCGGCGGCCCGTGAACCGTCCGCTGTTGGGCGGTCCGTCAGCGGCCAAAGCTCAGCCAGAATGCTTTTTATTCCTCCCCGAGCTCCGTCTGTGTTCCGCGCGCGCAGGTAGGCGCGGCGGAGGGAAGAAACGAGAGACCAGTCGCCGGGCTCCTGCCGAAAGAGTCCCGTGGTCAGCAAGATCCTTTGATTGATGAGGAGCAAAGACGCCGGCAAGGCTCGTTGGAGGGTCTGCCGTTCGAGATGAGTGAACACCGTGCGGAGGGCATTTCGCTCGTAGAGTCGCGTCCGGAGCGCGCCCGCCCATAGGCCTGCCGTTCCCTGGTGCTTGTGGTAGACGAGAGCACGCGGGCTGATCCAGACGTCGTAGCCGCGGATGGTGAGCCCCCAGCCGAAGGCCACATCCTCGTAGTACGCGAACATGGCCTCGTCGAACCCGCCCGTTTCCAGGAATAGATCTCGGCGCACCAGCATGGCGGCTCCGCAGGCGAAGAGCACGGGGCGTTCTTCGGTCCAGGAATCGATCTGCGTCGAACCGTGGCCGAGCTGAAAACCCTTCGCCTCGAAGCTCACGCCGCCGCCGGCAAAATCGATGCGATCGCCCGTCCAGTTCAGGATGCGAGCCGCGACGCATGGCGTTCGCCGCCGTGCCGCGGTCGCCACCATCTCGCCGATCCACTCCTCATCGACCCGCGTGTCGTCGTTCAAGAAGGCAAGCCATTCCCCCGCGGCCTCGCGCACGCCGGCGGCAATGCCGCCGCTGAATCCGCGATTCTCGGAGAGCCGAACCACTTTGGCCTCCGGGTAATGCTGGCGAACGGTGGGTGTGGGATCCTCTTTCGATCCGTTGTCGACGACGATCACCTGGAGCTTGCCCTTGGGATAACTGAGCGCTCGGAGCGACGACAAGCATTCCGGCAGGTGAGTCGGTCCAAGCAGCGTCGGGATGATGATCGATACGCTCGGGTCGGACTCCATAGCGTGCGATACAAGACCTGCATTTCCGCGGACTGTGACTGTGCGATCGGCGGGGGGAGGCTCGTTGCCCGATGCTAGGGACGATAGCTCGAACTCTTCAAAAAGCTCGGACGCGATGCGCTGATAGGCGGGGCCGAGGTCGTGGGTTTTGAGCGGCTCGACGAAGAGCGGAAGAATGACCTCGTCGGCGACGCGGCGACGCGATTGAATCGTCTCTCGTTTCTTTCTGAGGCAGCCGAGGTTTCGCGCGAAGTCCTCGAGCGCCATGAGGGTGGCTACGGTCCGGCGGGATACACGCGCCGTTTCCGGTGGCGTCGCTCCCGGGGAGAAATCGGTCGCGTCCAGGTTGCTGTGATCAAGCGCGCGGGCGAGCGTCAGCGCGATGGCCACCGGGAGGACGCGATAGAGTAGAACCTCGCCATAGCATTTGTAGATCGTGTAGAGGGCGTTTCGCTCTTCCAGGCGGACGCGCGGCGTGACGGCGGTTCCGTCGGCCTTTGCGTCGCGGTAGGCGAGTGACCGGGGAGCAAGGACCGCGCGGTAGCCGAGGAGCGCCAACCGCCAGCCGAGATCGAGGTCCTCGCCGCAGGCGAAATAGTCGGGATCGAAACCTCCAGCCGCATCGAAAGCGCTCCGCTCCACCAACATGGCCGCGGTCGAGCCGAAGAGTAAAGGGGCAGGCTCGGTCCCGCAGCTTGCGGGAGAAGCGCCACCGCCGATGGGCCAGGTGTGGCCGACCAGCGAGACGATGCCGCCGGCGAATTCGATGCGTTGGCCGTCTCGGTCGAGGATTTTAGAAGCCGCGACCGCGGCATTCTCCCGCACCACAGCGTTGACGAGCTCCCGGAGCCAGGTTGATTCGACGCGAACGTTCGGATCCAGGAAGGCGATGTAGTCACCGCGGGCCTGGGGGAGGGCGCTTCGGATTGCGGGACCTCGTCCGAGGTTGCCCCGGCACGAAATGATCCTCACCGAAGGAAACTGCTCGCGCGCGAAAGAGACGGAGTCGTCCGTCGATGCGTTGTCGACAAGCAGGATTTCCAACCGATCGGGCCGGTAATCCTGATGCTCGAGAGAGGGGAGGCATGTTTCGAGACCCACCCGCCCATTC
>JBOGJF010000039.1:0-2584 GCA_050747785.1 Vicinamibacteria bacterium | reverse complement strand
GCGAACCCGAAGTTCGTGAGCCGGCTGTGGCTGCCGGGTCAGAAGAGAGGCGAGTTCGGCTACGAAGATCAGTACGCGCACCATCCCATCGTGGACGAAGAGAACAATCGAGTGTACGCGGGCTTCCGTCAGGGCAGCGGCCACGCCGCAGCGTTTGATATCTCCAACAAGACCAACCCCAAGCTCGTGTGGGCGGTGGACACTTCTCCGCCTGCGAGAGGGCCCCACACTGTATCACCCATCGTTTACGATGAGGTTCCCAACTTCAAGGCTCCTGATCTGCCGAGGACCTACGCGCTCGTCACCGACGAGGCCTCGGGAGGTCCCGACATGAAGCCTTGCCGGAGCGGGGTCCGGGCCGGGATCATCATGTTCGATATCACGCATGAGAGTCATCCCTTCCCGGTCGAAACCTGGAAAGTCCCAACCGGGAACTTCTGCGAGAAGGGCGGCCGTTTCGGTCCGCATCAACATGCGGAGACGCGCAACGGTAGGATCAACCGGTTCGAGGACAAGTTGGCCTGGATCGCCTATTTCAACGCCGGCGTGCGGGTTCTCGATATCTCCGATCCCTACGACCTGAGAGAAGTCGGTTACTACATACCGAAAGAGAACCAGAACTCGCATCCCATGCAGGAGGGTCAGCCGACCGCGATTCAGACCAACGACGTCGACGTCGACCACCGGGGGCTGGGCTATATCACCGATCGCGTGGGAACCGGCCTCTTCATTCTGGAGTATACGGGGCCGAAGGCTGGGGCGACGGAATAGGTCGTTGGTCGTTGCGCCACGGGCGGCGCGTGATATTCTACGGCGCACTCGGAGGGGCCGTCTCGCCGCTTCCAGGTTGGCTGTCATATTCCTTCGTTGATAAGAATGGGCTGTAGGGTATCGCTCCAGGTTTGATGCGTGGCTAAGGAGGTCACACCATGATTCGAGGAAAACATAAGAGCAGGAGTCTAGCGGTCTCCGCTCTCGTGGCGATGGTCGGTCTGGGATTCATCGTCACGATGCAAGGCACGACGTATTCACAGAATGCGCCCGGCGGAGAAGCCAGCAACATGCGGCTGGTGGGATACCACGACTTGCAGGGTCGCGAATCGCTCGAAGTCCACGTGAGGTCGAATGACGCGAACGGAAGTTGGGCCTACGTTGGGCATTCCAATAACTATTGGGATGGCAAAGAAGGGCACATGAACTCGATCACCGGCAAGATCGAGCGGAACGGGACTTCGATCCTCGATGTCTCGGACCCTGGGAATCCGAAGCTGGTATGGCACATTCCCAATGAGCGCGACGCGAATTCCCGGCACGTGGGCGTGGTCTACGACTACCAGGGAACGGGGAGAGATTACCTGGCGCGGAGCTCGGATGATGGCGGGGAGAACATGATCTTCCAGATCTTCGACATCACGACACGCGACAGCGATCCCTCACAGATCAAGCTGGTATCGGAAATTCGGGGGACACCGGAGAACTCGTGTGGAGTCGGTTGTGGCGGCCGTTTCATCTATCGGGCGCACAAGGGCTATTGGTCGGAGGATTCGGGCTACTACTACACGTCGGCGGGTGAGCCCGGCTTCCGCTCGGCGCTGATCCAGATCTGGGATCTGAAGGATCCCGCGAACCCGAAGTTCGTGAGCCGGCTGTGGCTGCCGGGTCAGAAGAGAGGTGAGTTCGGCTACGAAGGACAGTACGCACACCATCCTATCGTGGACGAAGAGAACAACCGGGTCTATGCGGGATTTCGCGGAGCGGGTCATGCGGTAGCCTGGGATATATCCAACAAGACCAATCCCAAGCTCGTCTGGGTGGTGGATACGTCGCCGCCGGGAAGAGGGCCCCACACGGTATCGCCCATCGTCTATAACGAGGTCCCCAACTTCAAGGCCCCTGATCTGCCGAGGACCTACGCTTTCGTCACCGACGAGGCCGGGGGCTCAGCCGACAGCAAGCCCTGCACCAGTGGTGTCCGGAGCAAGGCCTACATGTTCGACATCACCGACGAGACGCATCCTTTCCCCATCTCGACGTGGCTCGTCCCGACCGGGAATTTCTGCGATAAGGGCGGCCGCTTCGGCCCGCATCAACATGCGGAGACTCGGAACGGTCGGATCAACCGATTCGAGGACAAGCTCGCCTGGGTGGCGTATTTCAATGCCGGCGTCCGGGTGGTCGATATCTCCGACCCCTACAACATGAAAGAGGTCGGCTCCTACGTGCCCAAGGAGAACGCTAATTCGCACCCGATGTCCGAGAATCAGCCGACGGCGATTCAGACTAACGATGTCGACATCGATCACCGGGGCCTGGGTTATGCCACCGACCGCGTGGGAACGGGCCTCTTCATTCTGGAGTACACCGGGCCGAAGCCGGGAGCGACCACCGACTAGCTTCTTCGCAAGGCTCCGGACTTTGATGAAAAGGGGCGGCAACATGCCGCCCCTTTTTCTATTGTTCGTGCGCCAGGCATGGCGCGCAGCGCCGTGACGGGCGCTGTCAACGGTGGAGCGAAAGTGAAACCGGAAGTGACTAGGAGGTGCCCCGGAAGGGAAGTCCTCTGGGGGTCTCGATGGCAGGAACC
>JBOGJF010000038.1:0-4105 GCA_050747785.1 Vicinamibacteria bacterium | reverse complement strand
GCAGTCGACCCATTCCCGGCGCCCACAACCCCAGGCGTAAAGGTTGGTGCCGTTCGATCAGATGAGTGACGATCTCCCTGGGCTCGACGCTACTTCCATTCCCAGAGCTCGGAGCGGCTCTTACCTTCAGCGTCCACTTCGTACTCGAAGACCGCCGCAACGCGATTCAGTCGTAACCAAGCCTCCGCGGACGTCTGGTAGTAGACGGCCCCTCGATAGGCCACCGCGCCGTTGTCTTTTATCGTGCCTACGCCCTGGCCTACCCACGTTGCCATTTCTCCCCGTTTACCCATGAGGATCCCCTGACCCTCTCCATATAGAGTGCCGTCGGGTCGAACTGCAGACCAATAAGTTCCGGTTTCCTTGACCTCCACACCCAACAACTTCCCTGCGGATTCGAACGACGTTTCCATCTTGGGACCACCACCCGGATTCGCGAGCACCCTCCGTGTGGTCACTTTCCCCGACGCTTCACCAATCTTTTCGCCCAGCATTTTGAGTTCCTCCTTTTTGAGGCCCGTTCATGTTCATGAGACAAGATGCCCCAAGTTCGTGACACTGTCAACAATTCCAGACAAGAACCTCGCGCGCGCGAGTTTTTTCAGTCACTCACACGATGCGGTTCTAGCCCACGAGCGAATAAACGGTAGGCGTGGGCGGCGGCGAGCTCCCCTGAGTAAGCGAGCTGAAGAATGGCCACGAGGTCTCGCGCGCTAGCGGCTTTGTCACGGTCCATGGCTCACGCTTCCTGGCCTGCATTCTAGTCAGGACGCAGGTGTGTTTTCAACGGCTGAACAATTCCAGACCAAAAACCCGCGCGCGCGAGTTTTTCTGCTAAGTAGCTTTACATCCGGGACGCCCACAGGCTGCGGCCTAGCTCATAAGCTGCTGCGTGAGAGGCTGAGTTGTCGTTTCCTGCAATGAGCTGCGACGCTCCGCTCAGTTGCTCTCTAGAATTCTTCGCACGAGCCGCGGAAACGCGGAGAGACTCGCTCTCAGGGCGCTCGGCGTATGGAGCATGGTCAACTCGAATGGGGCCCCTCTCGCTTCGGGGTCGACGACGCCTGCCATGACGAAACTACCGTCCTCCTGGATCTGGCATCTTCGAATCTCGACCACGACGTCAGCGATGTCTGGTCTACCCACAGGAACAAACGGTGCAGTGCCCTGAGCTAGCGTTTCCTCCAATACCTTGGCCCATTCGGCTAGAACCGTCTGGTCTAGCCGGTGACCGAGCCAGGCTTCTCGAGTCGATCGGTCGGGCGCACTGAGCGAGAAGTACACTTTGAGCGGTTCGGCGGACTGAGAACGTGGCCCGCTACCGGGGAGAAGGAAAGCTGCGATAAGGAGGTAAGTCAGCGTCATCGCCAATCTCCTTTCCTTCAATAGAGGCTGTCAGCTGCACTACCGCATCAGTTGCCGCACCAAGCTCGGCGCCGGTTTCCAGCTTAAAGTTTGCGCGAATGCTCTCTTTCGGGGCCGGCTCGAGCCAAATCGGAAGGCGCTTGCCAAGCCAGTGGGCCAAGACGCGATCGCGGAAGTACCTCTCGTTGACGCGAGCTCGCCGGAGTAGGCGAGCTGCAGGATGGCTACGAGGTTTCGCGCGCTAGCCACCTCGTCATGGTCCATGGGCTCACGCTCCGACAGGCATTTTATTCAGGAAGTCCCACCTACCCGCATTGCAGAATCATCCAGCAACGATCGAAACGACGCTCCTTCAGATCCTCCTCGCGGATCCAGTAGTACAGACAACCGAGGTCGCCCCACATCATGCCCGCTGCATCGGCACTCGGAACTTGTAGAAGGAGTCGCCAATCCCGCGCCTGTTTCCGGAAGGCTTGCAGACGCGGGTCTTGATAGGCCCTGGCGTCGCCGCAGTAGAGGCCTCCCGTGACGAGCGCGCACTCTAGCATCATGTCGCCCTGGATTTGATTCGGATAGCCACCCAGAAGCCCCATGGACGACCAGTCGTCGTCACCGGTTAGCCTTTCAACGAGGACTTGGTAGGCGTCCAGTTGTTTCGGACCCAGGTTGAGATCCTCGATCAGAACGCTCTCCCAAGGCGGAAGAGCTGCTGTCTCTTCGGAGACCAGCTCGCACGAGTGGTAGCGTGCGTGCTCCGGCAACTCACTCGGCCAGTCGGCGACGACCGAGGCATTGGTCGGTTCCGGCACGTAGATCACCGCGAAGCTGCCCGCATCCTTCGGGTCGAAACCCCAAGTGCTTTGCTCCGCATCGTAGAAGAACAGGAGAAGTCCTTCACCGGGGAACCCTTCTTCCGCGGCAATCCTGGGCTGGGTGCTGAGATCGATTTGTGCGATGAACGCCAGACTCCTGGCGTCTCGCCGAGGCCAGGGAACGGACGCGGGCAGAGTCGGCAAGCCGCCGAGCCTTGTCGCATGCGTTCCCTCAACGTTCGCTGCGTCGGGCGTTAGCACAACGGCTCCGCGGGCCAACGCCCGGATCGAATCGAGATCCGAGTAGCCGACCTCGCGTGCGGCCCCGATCACTTGGTCCAACTTCATAGGATGGCTACGAGGTTTCGCGCGCTGGCGGCTTCGTCATGGTCCATGACTCACGCTCCGCGACCGGCATTTTAGTCAGGAAGCAGGCGTGTTTCAACGGGTCAACAATTCCAGTCAAAAACCTCGCGCGCGGGCTTTTGCAAGAGCGAGCAACGAAACGGCTCTACGCCTTCAACAGTGTAGCGCCCAGATCCAGCCCTCGATCTCGGCGAGCTCTCGACCGGTTGGACCCACCGCACGGCCGTCGAGAAAATCCTTGGCCGCCAACAGGCAGACGACAGCGTCCAATGCGTCGGCGCTTGTCTCCAACAGGGAGGCTTGAGCTCTAATCGCCATGGTTCTCGCGAGCGCAGCAAGGATCTCCTGGCGCGCCTCCACCTGAGTTGAGCGCTTGTAGCCGGAAGCCCTAACCGCGTGTGCCAACAGAGTCGCTGCGGGATAGACCTCGATTGCGGCCACTCCTTGCGGTGGCAAAGACCAGGCGAGCGGGATTGGGAGCGCGAGCTCTTTTCGAATCTCCCCCAACAGGCGAAGTGCGGCGTGGGCGGTTCGGGCTATCCGATCGGCCCCCACGTCGAGCGGTGTCTTCCCGAGCGTCCTCTGTATGAACTCCGAGTCACGAAGCCAGGCGGTGACGAGGCTAACCGCAGAGCGGTCGGGGCCGCATAACGCCACCTCAAGAACCTCGACCTTGTCGGTCGACCACCTCCCCTGGGCTACACCGATTCTCGCGTCGGTGGTGGCACAGTCGATGCCCACTATCGTCACCGCCATGGGCAGATTATCCTCCTATGAGGTTCCCCCTAAAAAAAATTTCAATAAAGTACTTGACAGGTTCGGGGAAGCCATTTCGAAAACCGATCTGTCCTTCACTTAGATGCCTGTCCTGAACGTGCAGTGGCGCTCTCACGATCTCTCTCCCGTCTTTAACCATTTTCTTCAGGCCGGTGCATTTTCCTGCGTCTGATGGCGCCTAAAGCGCAGGAAAATCGTCTTGATATATTGAAAGAAGTAATGGAGGGGGGCGCAACCATCATGATCGAAAAAATCAAAACGTACTTCGAGACACTTGAGAAACTATCGACGGAAGAGCTCGATCGATCCATTGAGAAGCTGGTCCGCGTCGAGAAACGACACGTGGCGCTCATGATTGCCCACATCGCGGAGATGGCGAGGAGGAAAGGCCATCTCGAGCGAGGTTACAAGAGTCTCTTCGATTACTGCACGAGGCGCTTGAATCTGAGCGAAGGCTCGGTCTGGTTGCGGATTCAGGTAGCCAACGTATGCCAGCGGTTCCCGCAGATCCTCGTGGCGTTGGCTGACAACCGATTCAGTCTCACCGTGGCCGGGATGCTGGCACCGGCCCTCACCGAGGATAACGTCGAAAAGCTACTCGCTGATTGTGCTGGAATGACCAAGCGTCAAGCCGAAGAATACATCGTTGCGCTCCGGCCTAAACCCGTTTTTGCTCCCTCGATTCGAAAAACACCTTCTCCGCCAGTCGCACTGCCAGCGGCCGTGCAATTGAGGGAGCCACAGATCATGGCGCAGGACCGGTTCCCCGTGTGTCACCGAGCATC
>JBOGJF010000037.1:0-6245 GCA_050747785.1 Vicinamibacteria bacterium | reverse complement strand
TGTTGGGTCGTGGATGCCGTCGCGGGATTGCTTCCGGAGGATGAGGCCCTCGCTCAACGGCTGCGCCCGCATGCAGACCGCGTCTTATTGGTCGTGAACAAGGTCGATCACGAGGGTCGCCACGCCGATGCGATGGAGTTTCATCGCTTGGGATTCGCAGGTGTATTCGAGATCTCGGCCGAGCACGGTCTGGGGATCAACGAGCTCTTGGACGCGGTGACCGAACGTTTGCCCGAGACTCATGAGCTGGCGGCACGCGACGAGACTCGCATCGCGATCGTCGGCCGGCCGAACGTCGGGAAGTCATCGTTGTTGAACCGTCTCGTCGGGGAGGAGCGCGCCGTGGTGAGCGACATGCCCGGCACGACCCGCGATCCGGTGGACACGGTCATCGATGTCGACGGACGCCGGTATCGGATCGTCGACACTGCAGGTATACGGCGCCGAGGCAAGACGCCGTCGCGAGCCGATCGGCTCGGAGTCATTTACGCCGAGCGGGCTCTCGAGCGTGCCCATCTGTGCCTTCTGGTCGTGGACGCCACGGCGGGGCTGACGACCGAAGACCGCGCCATCGCCGGAAAGATCGTCGATGCGGGCAGGGGAGGCATTCTCGTATTCAACAAGTGGGATGCCGTGGAGGACCGGGAGCGGCTCGCGGCCACGCTCCGTGCCGATGTGCTCGATCAACTTCCGCACCTAGCCTTCGCCCCAAGCGTTTTCGTTTCGGCTCTCAATGGGAGGGGGGTCGCACGCATCCTACCGTTGGTGGATAGAGTCCGTGAATCGCAGCTGCAACGTATTGCGACTAAAAGGCTTAACGAGTTCCTCCAGGTCGAGGTGACGCGCCGTCCACCCCGAGCCAAGGACGGCAAGGACGTGAACCTTCTCTACATGACCCAAGTGGGCGTAGCGCCCCCGCGCTTCGTCGTCTTCGCTAGCCGTACGCGCCAAATCGATCCCACCTACTCGCGATACCTCAGCCGAAGAATTCGCGAAGAATTCGGTTTCGAGGGCACTCCCATTCGGGTCACCCTTCGCAAGAGGGTGCGGTAGAGAGCTCTCTTCTATGATAGCGCTTGACTTAGATGACAAGTCTCATATAATGCTTTAGGATATCAACTGAACCTCAAGTCCTGTCAGTCCCTAAACTAAATCAAGGTTCAAACCTCGCGTGCGCCGAGAGCCGAACGTTGTTTTGACTTCTCCCGACCCATGAATGACCACGAATGACAAAGGCGGACCTCGCGAGGGTGGTGTACGAGCGCCATGGAGGTATCTCCAACAAGGAAGCATCCCGATTGGTGGATGTGATCTTGGACTTCATCAAGCAGGGGCTAAAGAACGGTGAGCGCGTGCAGATTACCGGATTCGGAACGTTCGCGGTGCGAGGCAAGAAGGGTCGCAAGGGCCGCAATCCACAAACGGGTGAGGAAATGACGATTCTGCCGCGCAAGTCCGTTGTGTTTCGACCTTCCAAGTCGTTCCAAGCAACTCTGGTCTGATGAGCTGAAACGGGCGTCCTCGTGGAGAAGAAGATCCCAAACAAGCTCTTCTTCAAGATCGGCGAGGTGTGCGAGCTGACCGAAACGCAGCCCTACGTCCTTCGCTATTGGGAGTCGGAGTTCCCCGCCCTCGCCCCGGCCAAGAACAACTCCGGCCAGCGCATCTACCGGCGTCGGGACATCGAGACCATACTTCGCATCAAGTCACTGCTCTACGAAGAGGGGTTCACGATCGCCGGGGCCAAGAAGAAATTGGAGCAGGAAATGAAAGACGAGGGGGCCAAAGGCCAGGCCCCGGTGACTCGACCGATCGCGAGCGACGGCGACCCGGCAACGGGACTTCAGCAGATCAAGGAAGAGCTCCGGGACATCCTCGAAATCCTCGACTCGAACGATAGCAAGTTGACGAAGCTGGGTGGGTAACGGCTTGCATTGATTGCGTTCGGGGAGCGTGGTACGATCGGGTCCGCTTCAGAGGCCGCTCGGGACGTAGCGCAGCCTGGTAGCGCACTTGCTTGGGGTGCAAGTGGTCGTGGGTTCAAATCCCGCCGTCCCGACCATTTTCCTGCTATCATTTAAGAGACATCCTATCGAGAGACGAGCAGTCTCTCGACGACTCCTACCGCGGGTCCGACGCGCGCAAAAGAGTCGAACCCGTTCCAACAGGGAGAACTGTGATCCGCATCCTGGTGACCAACGACGATGGCGTCCACTCGCCGGGACTCCGTGCTCTGGTCGGGCGACTCGGTGCGATCGGCGACGTGACGGTCGTCGCTCCCGACCGTGAGGTGAGCGGAATCAGTCATGCTCTTACGGTTTCCGAGCCCCTTCGTTATGAGAAGCTCGAGGAAGGCGTCTATGCCGTGGCGGGAACGCCCGCCGATTGCGTGAATCTGGCGGTCGGAAACCTTCTGAAGTTGCGGCCGGACTTGGTCGTGTCCGGGATCAATCGGGGAGCCAACGTCGCGGATGACGTGACCTATTCCGGCACGGTGGCCGGCGCGATGGAAGGCGCAATGCTCGGCATCGCGTCCTTCGCCGTTTCTCTGGCTTCGAAACAGTCGGAAGACTTTGGTACCGCGGCCGAGTTCGCGGTCGAGCTCGCACGGATCGTGTCCGAGAAGACTCTGCCGCACCGCACCTTCCTGAACGTGAACGTCCCCATCGGCAAAGTGGAAGGTGTCCGGATCACGAGCCAGGGGAGCCGAGCCAGCATGGAACCGCGGGATGCAGGCGCGCGGCTTTACTCGTGGATCAAGCAGGGATGGAGTGGCGCGGAGCGGAACGGTATTTCGGACATCACCGCGGTGCGGGAAAATTTGATCTCGGTCACTCCGCTTCAGGTCGACTTCACCAACTACCACGCCCTCGATGAGCTCGCCTCCTGGGGCCTCAATTGGAACGGCGGCCGGCCCCGCCGTCGCTAGATCGAGTCCCCGATGTCCTCCTTCATACTTCTCGACGGGGGGGCCTCCTCGTTATAGAGTACCTGCTATAGTTTATTCGTCGGGGCGTGGCTCAGCCTGGTAGAGCACCTGGTTCGGGACCAGGGGGTCGGAGGTTCAAATCCTCTCGCCCCGACCAAATAAATCAATCATTTATGGTGAACGGCTGACGGGACAAAGCGGAATAGGTTACAGAAAGGTGACAACCGTCCGCGAGTAGGGGATGAGTGCAAAGCGGTTCGGGGAAAGGTGGGAAGTCGCCCGGGCCAGGGCGGCCGTGAGCGAGTCGGCGAGGCGCTGCCTTTCTAGAACGACGGGCAAAACGCTTTGCCCATCCGCTGCCAGCAGCGAGTTCTGTTGCACCAACCACACGTTGATCGACGCGAGCAAGAACTTCGTGACAACGACCTCCTCGACCACGGCGAGCTGAGCCGCCGTCACCGCCGATTCGCCTCCGAGGTCATCGAGGATTGCCGACCGCATGGCGACAAGGGCCTTACCCGCCCTCGTCCGGTGATCGATGGCGCGCCCGCCGAGCTTGCGGATGATCCGTCGCATCGCGGTCAATCCGTGAACCTGTTTGTGCTGATGAAGCGGCGGTCCGCTTCGTCCCTTCATCCGGCTCATCGCTTGCTCGCCTCGCCCTTTCACGGCGGAATGGCCCGCCGATTCCAGCGGTACGGCAGCACGCGCATTTCGTCAAGAGGTCGCAGCTCCAGGGCGGGCTCAGAAGAGCCAACCTGTAACTTTCGTCATCTAAGTCGATGAATCGCCAGCAAAAACTGGTGGGAAACTGGCCCTTGACCAGGGGGCCCGGGAGGGTCGCCGGGGCTGTGCATCCCGACCTCCGAAAGGCAGGATCGCTGCGATTCATGAGCGGCGTTTTCGATCGCGATCGCTTCCCGTCCCCGGCCCTCATGGGCTCCGCTTACGTCCGATTTGCCATCACCAGGCCGTCTCATTACCGCGTGATGTCCGGCCAATTCGTCGATCCGCGCGCGGCGGATCTCAAGCTGGAAGCCGAGGCTTCAGGCTCGTTTCAGGTACTCGTCGATTCGCTGGTGACCCTTCAGAACGAGGGACAGGTCCGCCAGGACGAGCCGTTGCAGCTCGCGCGGCTCATCTGGGCCATGGTGCACGGCATCGCGATGCTCGCCATTGATGGAAAGCTACGAGGAAGAAAGGCGGCACCAGAAGCCCTGGTTCGATTCGCTCAGGAGCGGATCCGCTCAGGTATCGCGGTTGGGCCCCGAGCTACCTAGTTGTCCATCGACGACGAGGTTTCTGCCCCGCTGCCGCTGGGCGAGAGAAACCTGACAATGCTAGGACCCCCAGGCTCAGCAGAACCATCGTGGAGGGTTCCGGGATTACGTGTGAGGCGAATGCGGCGGTGCCCTCACCTGTGATCTCCTGCCCTTCGGAGTCGAAGGGAAAGGCGAGTATGAGCGGCTCGAAGCCCGTCAACAAAAACGGAACGGCGAAATCCGTGGAAGCGTCCGTCGAGATACCGATAAGAGAGACGTTCTGGATTATGAGTTCAAACGTCAACTGATTTGGATCCAGGGTAGGGGGCTGAAGTAAAGCTTCGTAACGTACAGCTGAAACAGGGGGGCCTGGTTGTGTGCGTTGCCCGGTTACCGGATCGATAAAGAAGTATGTCAGCATTTCGGTGCTACCGAGATCCGCGGACGTATAAGTGGCAAGCGGAAAGAGTCCGTCGATTCCGATTTGTCCCACAGAATTTTGTCCCGCCTGCTCTCTCTGCGTTCTCCACTCGTCCCAGGTATCATTGATCATATCCGCTTCTTGCGAGGCCGTCAGATTGCCAAGGAAGGTATCGAGTACCGTTAGGGCATTTCTCGTTACCGCTTCCGTGTATGGAATGGCTCTTGCGTCTGCTGTGTTGAAGATAACGCAAGTGGCGACGAGCGCCCCGAGTATCTTGGTTCGCGGAAACGAGCGTACATTATCACCCATGAGATCCTCCCTTGTGCTTGGAAGAGCCGACTCGGCTGACACATGGACCAGAATTCTGGACCGAAATATTTCGAGTGTTCCCCTGTCAAGATCCTGTCAACGCAACTTCCGGCTTTTGCTGGATTCTCCTTGGATAACTTGAAGCCGGTGTCGGAGCGGAAGTCCTCGGGAGTTTTTACATCGTCCGGCACCGACGGTTCTTCTCTTCATTTCAGGCGGCTACTCGTGCGCGTTCGCCGACACTAGTTGGCCGCGTTGTGCCAATCTCCATGAGGAGACACGTTCGCTAGGGCTCGCCTATCGCCGCCTCCAAGTGAGCAAGTGAGGATGAGGAGGCTTTCCGGACATGAAAGTGATGCAATTTGCTTACCAGTTTCTGGCAGTGGAGCAACTCTATGCCCCCTTGCTGACAAATAGTCTCTTCAGTATGAATTGCACTGGTTGAATCAGGAATCTGCCCAGAGCCAGGAAATCTTGATTTGAAGTAACTGTAAGGCCAACCGACAGTAAAGATGATGGACCACCAGCAAACGCCAAGGACAGCGCTAGTTCCGAAGAGCATTGGATCGTTAAGCTTCCTGACGGTGGCAAAATCTCTCCATCGCGCTCTTCGAAGCGACCCGGACTCCTTTGATAGGACCTCTCCTTATCGAATTCGCCCACCGCTTTCTCAGAGCGGCGCCCAGGCGCCCTTCTGGTAGTCCTCCTCGCCGAGCCTTCCACGGTCGCGCGCCTTCGCCTCGAGAACCGCCCGGATGTCTCCTCGGGTGATCTCGCGGGGCCTCATCTCGCCGAATTGACGGCGAAGCT
Source organism: Vicinamibacteria bacterium (assembly GCA_050747785.1). Lineage (GTDB taxonomy): Bacteria > Acidobacteriota > Vicinamibacteria > Marinacidobacterales > DATDRI01 > CBDANW01. The sequence goes on along the minus strand of JBOGJF010000037.1, from coordinate 511 downwards.
CTTGCTCCTCGATCCGCTTCCACTCGAGGAGCGTCTTCGGCTTCAGGCGGTCGGCGTTCGCCTCGAAGAACTTCTCCGCGAGCTGGCGGAACGTCTCGGCACGCTCGATCTCGGCTTTCGCCCGTTTCTTCTCGCCCACGGGGTCCGTTCCGTTTGCGTCGCGCTTCTTCGCCTTGTCCCGCGCCTCGGCGAGCGTGAGCGCCGGGAAGTTTCCAACCTTCCAACGCTTCAACTTCCCGTTCACGCGATAGAGCTGCATGAACGTCTTCGTCCCACCTTGGGAGACGCGGACGAGAAAGCCCGGTGGGCCTCCAACGTCGTAGTAGTCGACCTGGCCCGCAGCCGGCGGCTTGAGAACTTCGAGCCCCTTCTGAGTGAGCTTTATCTTTGCCATGGGAGGCCTCCTACCAGTGAACCGGGGGGCTGTCACCTAACGCGAGACCAGTGAGCCCATGGAACGGGTGAAAGGTGACAGTAGGTAACAATCGGCGGTTTACTTGGCTGTACACGG
>JBOGJF010000036.1:0-6441 GCA_050747785.1 Vicinamibacteria bacterium | reverse complement strand
GAGATGACCTTGGCTGTTCCCTTGACATCGGACCGGCGCTTTTTTTCTTTTTCCGCCAGTTCCGCCAGCGATTGAGCGAGGGCGCTACCGCCTAGGACGGTCAGGGACAGGGTCAGGACGACAAGGGTTCGAACCCACCCATTTCGAACCCAATGGTGATGATGGGTCCTCTCGAATGCCGCGTTCATGCCTTTCATTGATTCCTCCCCGCTACTCAGACTTCAGCTTCCCGTGCTTCCCCCCGACCTGCCTTGAGCCTGTCGTTCCGCCAGCGCCGCCCTCGCTCGCTTCACCAACTGGCCTATTTTGGGAGCCAGCGGGTCGCCCGGCGAGAGACGAAGGAACGCCTCATACTCGGCCAGGGATTCTGGAATCTTGTCTAGGTTCTCGTACGCCTGCGCCAGCGAGAAGCGATAGGACCCGTTCTCGGAGTCGAGTCGCACCGCATCCTGCAGAGGCTGGAGCGACGCCTCGAAATTGCCCGAGGAAAGCTCCGTAACACCCCACGCATGATGGGCCACCGCGGAATCAGGATGCGCCGCGGCCGCGCCGCGAAAGGCCGCGGCCGCCTCGTCGCCCCGACCCTCGGTCTTGAGACTCTCGCCAAGCTCTAGCCGAGCGTCGAGATTCTCCGGGGACTGGGCGACAACTGCCTCCATCGCCGCGATCGCTTCCTCGGTCCTTCCTTCGGCGCGCATCGTCCGAGCAAGCTCGACCTTGGCGCCATCATCATCCGGATACACCTCGAGGTGTCGCCGGAGTACCACTTCCGCTTCGGCGTTCTGTCCGGACTTTCGCAACATGGAAACCAAGTAGCGCTCGAAGGCGGGGTTGCGCGGGGCGATGTCGAATGCCGATCGCATCGCCCGGATCGCAGCCTCCTGGTCGCCGAGGTGCTCATAGCTCAAGCTCAGATACATGTGTCCCCACGGATTACCAGGAGCCTCCTGGACGAACTGCTCCAGAAGATTGGCGGCGGTTTCGTAGTCTCCATCGCGAAACGCCTCCAAGCCTTCCTGCGAAGAGACCGTCGCCAACGCGGCATCGAAGGGTCGCGCGGGAGTAGACGCTGAGGGCTCTGCCGCGGGCCGCGCACCTGCTCCGCCCGAAGAGGTCTCATCGGCCGGGCCGGTCCGCCGCCAGAAGGCGACCGCGGCCAGAACGGCCACGGCCAGTACGACGAGGGGAAGTAGGACCCGGAAGGGGAAGGCCTGTACCGCAACCCCGTGATCCAGGGGCTCCGAACAACGGACGCAATACTCGAAAGCATCCTTATTCTTAACACCGCAATAAGGGCATCGAATCATCGGCCTTCTCCCGGGCCCGAGGGTCTCCGACTATTCTCCTATTTCTTCGGGCGATCTTGGTTATCCTCTATGCTAACCCATTGGCGGCCCTAGGCTCAACTCATCCCACCCGTCGCCCAATGTAAAAGAGGCCGCCGAGGCAAATCACCCGGCAGCCTCTCAACCTGACCTCGTGCGGGTTGTCGCGGATGCCTTCTACGGAACGCTGGCAGCAGTCTCTCCCGCCTGGGCTGCGTTCGATCCCTGGATGGCATCCGTATCAGACCCCTTGGTAATGTCCGAGTACGTATCTCCGGATGCCCCTGAGACCGGAATCCGAACCGTCATCTCGAGGCGGCGCAACGACCCAGGTCTTCCCCCCTGCGCACCAAGCCAATTGGGGGCCGTTCCCTCCGCCGTCAAGATAACGATATCGTGAGCGATTCCCTCGGCAACAACTCCGGTGTCGTCGTAGCCGTAGTCCGCATCACCCTCGATGGGTCGGCGTACCCAAACCGTGACCGTACCGTCAATATCAATCGTGCCGTCTCCATCGATATCGCCTCGAACACCACTCCCCGGATCCCGAAAGTCGAACTGGATTGCTTCGCCCGACGCGGGATCGCGCAGGACTCGCCCGATGTAAATCCGCGATCCATCGTCTTGGTCGATGAAGTACTGGTAGTCACGACATCCCGACGTGGCAGGATCGGCGCATGCGTCCGCGTCCGCTGGTACGTCGCCCATGTCCGCCGGTGCGCGAGGCGGCGGCAGCGCGTTTCTAAAATCTCCATCCAGAACCGCGTAGGACGCGAGAATGTTCTTTCCATACTCGAGGGCCGCATCGGCGTTGAAGAAGGCCATCTCTCCCCACCGGTAGTTGACACTAATGTCGGTCTCGGTGGTCGTCGTCAGCATCAGAGCAAGACCAAGCACCGAGAGCACGAAGAGGACCAGGATCGACACCACGAAGGCGGAACCACGCTCGCCCGCTGTTGAGTTCCTGGACGTGCCCGTTGCCGCGTTCGTTTCCAGAATTCGCTTAGGCATACTTATTCTCCTGCTACCATTACCCGACGTTCGCGGTGCGGAAGGTTACGAAGCGGGCGTCACCCACACCGAGGAAGATGCCCGACTCGGAGGAGGGAAGACAGCGCACGGTGATTCGCAACATGGCGAGCGGCATGGATCCCTTGGGATCGACGAGTCGTTCGATCTGCCAGCGGACGACGAAGAGAGACCCGGTTCCTGGATCGACCGGCTCGCCGTCCGCGTTATAGAGCTGGAAATAATCGGTTGCGTTCGAGTCGAGGTCACCGCCCTCGGCCAGGAGCGGGTTTATGGCCGCGATGCTGGGATTCGCCGGGTTGGTGTAGAAGGGTGCCGCCTTCAAGAGCTCGAGCTGCTGCTTCGCCAAAGCCGCGGAGGCGGTCATGCGGCCAGCCAACGCGTTGGCGTTCGTGGCCACGACCATCATCTGCGCCAAGGAGAGAAGCCCCACCGTGAGGATGACGATGGCAATCATGACCTCGATGAGTGAAAACCCTTCTCGGCTCTTCGGGTCCGGCTTCGTTCCGCAATGTCCGTGATTTCTCATCGCAACACCTCGACCTCGACGCGACCATTTCGACTGACGCGGATGTCACTCACGAACCCATAACGCTCGTTACGGATCGTGACCACCCAATCAATCCCATCCGTTTTCACGAGCACGGTTCCCGAATCCTCAGCAGTCACCGCCTCGACGGAGCCGTTGGAGCGAAAGAGCAACGCGTTGTACTCTCCGTCCGTGGCGTCGAACACGATGTCCTGCGCCAAGCCCACGACCATCCCGTGGGGGGGATTGGTGTTGTCCCCTACCGGCGGAGCGATGCCGTAATCTCGGTTATTGGGATCGAAAACAGCACTGGGCCCTGGCCCGGGATAGGTGTCATCGTAGGCAATCGTCTCCGGATTGGCGTCCAACGTCGTGTACTGGAATTGGCCTTCCTCGGGGTAGTCGAAGTTGAGGATGAGGCCGTTTCTCGAGTTCCGCTTGACGGCCTGCGCGCGTGTCTGCTGCATCAGCGAGGCAACCGCCTGGCCCGCGGCGGTCATCTGGTAGTGTCGGATATAGCTCAGTCCGTATGGAATCGCCGTCGCGGCCAGGATGGCGGCGATCATCATCACGGTTAGGAGCTCGACAATCGAGAAACCGTGGGAGGCATCCTTTCGAAAAGCTAGCACCTTGCTCCTCCTTGTCGTGGCGGGCGTCCCGCGATCGCTGAACACCCTCGTGAAACCGTGCAAGACTCAGGCCAGGGAAAGGAAGACCCGCTTCCATCCGTAAGCCCAAACTCCGCTTTGGCTTGCACAGAGCCCTCGCACCTAGACCCAACCCCCAATAGCTACTAAGAGTAACACGAGAGACACTTTAGTGCACGCCGCTAACACTATTTGTTACCTTTTACATGGGAAACCACGTTCATTTCCCGCGGCTCGGGGTTGGGTTTTGGTTACCAGAACTCAACGTGGGGGACTGCAAACGCCGAGCCAATACGGAGCGATGCCGATTCCATCGCTAATAACTAGTTAAGAACAAGGGACCTGCCCGGATGGAGCGTACTTTCGAGCGGGTCGGGCTGGACCTGCCTCGATGTAACCAATCGTAACATAACGGAACCCACGCCAGTGGGGGCGCACCACTACGTGAGATCATCGCAGAACGCCAAACGAATTGCCTACCCAACAGCCCGCCTTTTGGAACGGGAACCCGCTTCATCGTCGTGAAGCCCCGAGAGATCGTGGGGTCTTGACACGATTTCGCGCGCATGGGAACATGTTTCAAATCCTTTTAGAATCCCCTTGAAGCGATAGCCCGATTGGACACGTCTAGATTCAACAGCTGGCCGCGCTGGGCCTCGTTCCTCGCGCTATGCCCCATCGCGCTCGCCGCGCATCAATTCGGCTCCATGTTGCTTCTGCCGATCTTGGTTTGCGCCCTGGTGGTCATGCTTCTCCTTGCGGTGCGCAGCAAAGGCTGGCCCCGCCGTCTCATGGCCATCGATGTGCTCACGCTCTTGTTGGTGGGCTCGATCGCCATCTACCACACCAGCATGGGAGAGACGACGAGCCTGGAACTGGCTTTGATCCTGGCTCCCGTGCTCGTTCTCGGTTCGATCGCCTTCGCCTGGTTCTTGGAGGAGGATGCATCGCCGAGCGGCCGCCCCGGTTGGCTCGCGCTTCACTGGAACCGAGCCCTCGCCTTCGCGATTCTGACTCTCAGTCTGACTCTCGTTATATCGATCTGGGCCTTCGGGCCGACGCCCCGAGTCATGACCTACTCCTGGTTGGCGTCGAGCTTCAGCTTCTGGCCGTTGCTCTTGCTTACCTTCGCGTGCGTCTTGCCAGGGCCGGTGGGAACGATCGTGTCGCTCATCGCACTGGCGATTCTCGAGGTGGCGCTCGTCTGGCATATCGCCTCGACCGAGGTCGTCGTGTTCCAGGATCACCCGTTGCTCTGGGAAGAGCTCGTCAGCCGAGTTCGCGATCCCGGTAGCTGGGATATTCTGGTCGAGGGGCTTCTCTCCTTCCAGGCGGCGCTCCTCACGCTGGTTCTGTTCGGAGGACTACCTGCTCTCGCGAAGGTGCTGGGAAAGATGCGCCGCCAGAGCTCGTTTCTCGTGCTCCTTCGTATTCTTGCGCTGGTTCTCGTTTGCGGCTCTCTCTTCGTGCGGCAGGCGATATCGATAAGCCCGACGCTCGCCGAGCGGTATCTGGCGAACAGCTCGGCACCCTGGTCGTCGGTCCACGATCGCGATTTTCAGCCTCGCGTGATCGATTGGAACGTCGCGGAGCAAGTCCGCACGCACTTCGAGCCTCCGATCTGGGAGCCCGTGGCGGCACCGCCCCTGGATACTCTGGCCGGCCGTTATCGCGGACGATCCATCGTTTTTCTGCTGCTCGAATCTCAGAGCCCCACGAACGTGGCCGGGCTCGGCGAAGGTGCCTACGCTCACAAGCCCAGTGCCCCGTATCTCACTCGGCTCATGAAAGAGGGTCTCTTCTTCACGAACTACATCGCCTCCGGATTCGACACGCGCTCGGCGATGTGGACGGTCCTGACCGGACTACCACTACCGATGGGAGACCCGGCTGGCGTACAGCGGGGTCCGGAGGCCGCGCGGGTGGGACGCATGCCCGACTTCCTGGCCCTCGGCTACCGGTGCGATTGGCTTTACGCCGGCTCTCCCCGGTTCGACAACTGGGATCTCCTGATGCAAGGAGCGGGTGTGCGCTGGTGGATCGACGCCGCGGAGTCCCTCAACCTACCGAGAGACTATTGGACTTCCTGGGGGATGCCGGACGAAGCGCTCCACACCATCGCGCTCGAGCGCTATCGGCAAGCCCTGAAGGAGACGCAATCCACTTTCATCGGCGTTCTCACCGTAAGCAATCACACGCCCTACAGTTTTCCAGACATGGTCGACGGCCAGCGTCTTTCCAAGGACCAGTTCGGCGGGACGAGGTACGCGGATTACGCGATGAACGAGCTCATCGAGCAACTGAGATCGCTCCCCGAACAGGATAGGCCGATCATTGTCGTCACGGCCGACACGAGCTTTATCGAGAACTTACGAGAAATAGAACCTTGGGGCATTCTGGCTCTCGAGGGACTGCGCATTCCCGGACTGATCCTGCTGCCGGACGGCTACCTCGCGGGAGAACGATACGAAGGTCTATTCTCGCACGAAGACGTCCTCGACCTCTTGTATATGCTGGTGGCTCCGGAAGAGAAGACCCGAGGCGGCAAGTTCCGAGCCTATCGCCGAGCCGTCGCCTTCGCCAACTCGTATCAGGTGCTCACCCGCAATTCGTACTTTGCCTCCCCGAAACACTGGTTCCAGATCGAAGGCTACTGGTCCCTCAGGGAGACGGAAGCCCCCCCCGAGCGAAGTCTCATCGAGAAAGCTTGGGAGCAACACCGGAAAGTGGACGATAAGCTCTGGCCCACCGAGTCGGAGCCTGGACCGCTACCTAGCGATTGACGTAGCCGAGACTCTCCAGAAGCTTGCGCTCATGCTCGTCGACAGGCGCAGCACCGTCCATCGCGCCTGGTTCTCCCCGGATCTCGGCGATCGCTCGGCGTTCGTCCTTCGGAATGAGCGACCACAGC
>JBOGJF010000035.1:0-2482 GCA_050747785.1 Vicinamibacteria bacterium | reverse complement strand
TCTATGGGCCGCCGGGAGCCGGAAAGACGCTCCTCGCGTGTCGTCTGCCGTCCCTTCTTCCTCCCTTGCGGATCGACGAGGCGATCGAAGTGACGAAGGTGCATTCGGTCGCCGGCAAGCTCGCCCCAGGAGTCGGCCTCCTGACCGAGCCCCCGTTTCGGGCTCCTCATCACACGATCTCCTGGGCGGCTATGGCCGGGGGAGGTCCGGGCCCCATGCCGGGCGAAGTGAGCCTGGCTCACCGGGGCGTCTTGTTTCTGGACGAGCTCGCCGAGTTCCCGCGCAATGCGCTCGAGTCCCTGCGTCAGCCGTTGGAAGAAGGCAGCATCCTGGTGAGCCGCGTGGGGAGATCGGTTCGGATGCCGAGCCGTTTCACATTGGTAGCAGCAATGAATCCCTGCCGCTGCGGCTACCGGGGCGCGGAGGCACGCGCGTGCTCGTGCTCGCCGGGACTCGTGAGGCGTTACCGATCGCGGGTCTCGGGACCGTTGCTCGATCGCATCGACCTCCAAGTCTATGTGCGCGCGCTCAACGGAGACCAACTGCTTTCGCCCGGGAGCGCCGAGCCATCGTTCGTGGTGCGCGAAAGGGTCGTTCGCGCTCGGGAGATCCAGGCGGAACGGTTCGCACGATCGCCTCTTTCCCATGGGCGCGTCAACGCGGCGATGACGCCGCCCGAGGTGATTCGGTTTTGCGAGCTGAGCCAGGCGGGGCGAAGCTCGCTTCGCCGCGCGGTGGACAGTCTCGGCCTTTCCGCGCGCGCCTTCGACCGTGTCCTCAAAGTCGCGCGAACCATCGCCGATCTGGAAGGGGGGTCAGCGATCCGGGAATCACACCTTCAGGAAGCCCTCGAGTTTCGAAGCCTGGACAGCGAGCAGGTGTTGGAGTGATAAGCTCCCCGGAGCCTGGTCAAGAAAATGCAAAGACTCTCATTTTTTTCTTGACAACTTTCCTGAGCAGTTTGAGACAAAGATGCGGGCGCGATTCAGACTCTGCTTGTAACGCTGCCAGATGGTTCACAAGCCCTCAAAGACGGACAGGATAACTTCGAAGCTATCCGAAGTCGCGAGCGCTCAACACAGCCTGTCCACGGGGCGAAAAAAAGCGCTGCGTATATTGTGGGTATGGAATGCACACGCCAATTCAAATCGTTTTCACGGATTTCCGATGACGAGTTACTCCGTCGTCTGTCCGAGCTTTTGCAGACGTCCCGCCGCGTCGAGTCAGAGCTAGTCGCGCATATCGGGGAAGTGGATGCGAGAAGACTCTATGCGAGGGAAGCCGCGCCCTCGATGTTTGCCTATTGCACCGAGGTGTTGGGCCTATCGGAGCACGAGGCCTATCTGCGCATAACGATGGCGCGCGCCTCGCGGAAACATCCCGTGCTCCTCGAAATGCTGGCTGCCGGAAGTCTTCACTTGAGCGCCATCGCCAAACTCGCACCGTATCTCACCGAAGCCAATCGGGAGTTCCTTTTGGCCCGAGCCTCGGGAAAGTCCAAGCGGCAGATCGAAGAGCTGGTAGCTGAGCTTTCACCCAAGCCGGACGTTCCGGCGACCATGCGCAAACTCCCCGAGCGGCATCTGGCGAAGTTGTGTCTAGCAACCACGCCCAATGACGCCGGAAACAGTCCGGACTCTGACCAACTCGGTCCGGACCGGCGTCTGGCCACGCCGAGTTTGGCAACCGCGCCGATTGACGCCGAAACTAGTCCGCACATAGCCCAACTCGGCCCAGACCGAGTTGCGTCGCCAAGGCCTGAAGGCCAAGCGCGGGTGGAGCCTCTTTCCCCGGCGAGGTACAGGATCCAGTTCACGGCGAGCGCCGAGCTCCACGACAACCTGGAGCGACTCCGCGCTCTAATGCGCTCGTCAGTACCGGACGGCGACTTGGCCACGATCGTCGAAGAGGCCGTCACCGAGAAGCTCGAGAGGCTCGAAGCCAAGCGTTTTGCGACGACGAAATCCCCCAGGAAGAGCGTTGAACAGACCGACACGTCGCCGAAATCACGCTACGTCCCGGCTCCAGTGAAGCGCACCGTGCGGGAGCGCGACGGGAACCAATGCGGCTTCGTGGATGACAAGGGTCGCCGCTGCACGAGCCGCGACCGGCTCGAGTTTCACCACCGCGAGCCCTTCGGCCGGGGAGGCGACCATCGTGCGGAGAATGTTCGTCTTGTGTGTAAAACCCACAACGAGTATTTCGCCGAACAAGACTACGGCAAGGAGATGATGGAGCGCTACCGACGCGGAAAAGATCGTGTTTCTGAGCCAGCGGTCGTTTACTTGACTGGTTAGTGCCGGACCTATGCCTTAGACAAGAGGGAATCGCGCTATGAGTTCCTGGGTTTGCAGCGTAGCATTTGTGGATACGATTAGCGCGATGCCGGGCAAGCTTGCCACGGCACGTGAATCTAGGTGATGCCTGAACGTCCGCTCTTGGAAGAAGCCTCCGAGCTCTTCAATCGCAAACAGTACTTCGA
>JBOGJF010000034.1:0-1937 GCA_050747785.1 Vicinamibacteria bacterium | reverse complement strand
GGGCCCGATCCACTCGTAGAAGCCGACTGCCTGGTTCTTGAGGAGGACGGCGTACGTCAACAGCGGGATCAGGATGACCATCACCGTGATCGCCACCAGGATCGCCGCCGAGACCGAGCGGCGCCCGCGGAGAGCCCTGGTCAACCGATCGTAGATCGGGCCCAACAAGGCGGCGACGGATGCCGCGACCGCGGCGGTGATCAAGAAGTGTCGGAAGACCAGGAAGGCGAGGAACAGAATGAAGCAGAGCATGACCAAGAAGGAATAGAAGACCACCTTGGCGCGGCGCGTCTGCGCGGATGGTTCCGGTCTCACGTCACTCATGTCGGCCACCCTTCTACCGCCCGAAAGTGTAGTCGAATTCGAGCTCGATGCGGGATGGGCGGGTCTCGAAGAGTGAGACGTCGTCGGGCGTCCGGGCGGGGTCGATCCATCGGAAGCGGGCGGTGATTTCCCGATTGAGCGCCGCCTCGACGGTAAGCTCTCGGCGGTGGGTCGTGAGATTGGCGGTAAATTCCAGCTCTTCCTGGAGATACTCGACGCGGACGAAGTCAACCGCGTCCTCATCGCGGAGAAACGGCCAGTCGACCGGCCACGGTACGGCGGCGAGGACTCGATAGCTCCAGGCTTCCATGCCAACAATGTCGTTGCTGCTCTGCCCTAGCTCGACGCCAACGTGGGGCACGTTTCTCTCGCGCACCTCCGCCCGGTAGAGCTCGTCCAAATCGGCCGCCAACTCCTCGGCCCGGACGGACAAGGACAGTCTCTCTCGGAGGGCGCGCAGGCCGTCGAGATCGTAAATACGGCGCTCGTTGTAGCCGAGCTCGTACGCCCTGCGAGTCAGGGCCAGCACGCGGCGGCCGACTTCGCCGTCACGAAAGAAATGGTGTTGGCGTGCGAAGAGCGTGATCCCAGCGCGAAGATCCTGCTCGAATCGCTTCACTCCCGGCTCCCAGCGGTTCGCAGTCGAGGCGGTAGCGACCAGATGGCGTCCCAGCTCGGCCGTCAACCGAAGCGTGGCGAACCCTTCGGACGACCCGAGAGGCCCGTTCGACTCCGTCCAGGCGAACACGGATTCCAGCTCGAAGGCCCGGCGATAATAGAGGACCCCGGCCTCCGCGCGTCCGAGATCGTACTCGAGGCCACCCTCCGTTCGGATGCGGGAGCGCGACAGGTTGGTGAACATCTCGAGATGATTGCCACGCTGGTACAAGAAACCCAGCCCACCTCGGCGGAGCGGCCGGGTGGGGAAGGTCGTGGACGTCGCAGTATCCCCGAGAAGGTCCAGGAGGATCTCGAAATCTGGATTGAGGCGGAGCGCCCATCGCGTGTCGAGGACCCAACCGCCGTTTTCCTCTCCGGACGCGGCTCCCGGGAGCGGTGTGACGCGGGGGCGCCTTTCTGCGCGCCCCCGCATGAGCCAGCGCGGGGCGCGATAGCCGCCCTCCAGAACGTAGCGTCCATTCTCCTCCGTGACGCCGATGTCGATGCGCTCCGTATTGAAGAACGCTCCCCGCCGCTGATCTCTGATCTCGCCCGAGACGAAGGCGAAGCTATGAAGGCGTATTCGTGACTCGAAGCTCTGGACCACGGAGCCGTCCTGGGAAAATTGGTAGTTAAGGTCGACCAGGCTGACTGGATCGGCCGGCTCGGTGAGAGCGGGAAAGCGGAGTCTTCCGAGAGGATACTCCGGGTCCGAAGACTGGAGGAGCAACCCGAGCGTGGCGGCTAGGATCCCCAAGTTTCCTGTCCGAAAGACGTCGTGCGAATGACGGCGAGATCCTCGTCGGTAGGGAAGTAGAGCGTGATATCGGGGATCAGATCGCGGTACGCGGCGTGAGGAGCGTTTCCGCTTGCCTCGGCCACGCGCGTGGCAAAGTAGTCGATGGGGGCCGGAGACTCCACGACCTCGCGAAAGCTCCCGTCTGGATCGGCAA
>JBOGJF010000033.1:0-3330 GCA_050747785.1 Vicinamibacteria bacterium | reverse complement strand
AGGCTCTTTCGGGGGAGGCTCACATCGAAGCCGCGGATCTTCGGAGTGTGCAGCTTCCGTCTTGCAGCGCTGCGGTCATCTTCGACGCTCTTCACTACATGGAGCATCGAGATCAAGAGGCTCTTCTCGCCAAGATCGGACGCGCCGTCGAGGTGGGCGGTACGATCGTCGTGCGGGAGGCGGACGCGAGCGGCGGTCGCGGCTTCGAAGCGGTCCGGTGGTCCGAAGGGTTGCGGGCGACGCTTCGAGGCGGGTGGCGCCAGCGTTTTCACTATCGGAGCGCCGCCAACTGGGCGCAGCGGATCGCGAGCCTGGGATTCGAGACTCGTATTCAAGAGATGGGCGGGCGAACTCCGTTCAAGAACGTCCTGGTGCACGGGGTTCGGCGTCCGCGGTGAGCGCACGCGAGCTCGTTCCGTCGTTTTGTTCCCGCCGATCTCCCCGTCACCTCCCTCCGAGGATATCAAAGCCGCTTCCTTAGCGAGCCCCTGAACGACACCGATCGCGGCGTTCGAGCGGGGGCGAGTCCGGGGCGCTCTTGACGCCATCGCCGTCCATGCGATAGGAAGGTTCGGTAATTGTCATCGATTTCAGAGTGCTGGGCGCATCGAGCTCCGCTTCGAAGAGGGCGAAGACCTTCCGGTCCTCGCTCAGGGAGGTGTCATGAAGGTCGTTCTGTTCTCCATGCCGGATACGGCGCCCTACATCGCCAAGCGGGAGTGGGAGGCGCCATCGCTCGGAATCGCGTCGGTAGCGGGCAACATCGACAAGCGCCACCAGGCGTGGTTGGCGGACCTCGTGGTTCGCAAATGGAGCGTCCCCTCGTCGGTACGGAGCACGATGAGGAAGTACCGACCCGAGATCGTCGGTTTGTCGGCGATGATCTTTCAGTATTTCACGGCGCGGAAGATCGCCCGGCTCATCAAGAATGAGTTTCCGGGGACGCTCATCGCCCTCGGGGGATACCACGCGACGACGATGCGAAGGGAGATTGCCGACAGCCCCGAGGCCGAGGTTCTCGACTTCATCTTCGAAGGCGAGGGCGACCACGCTTTCGACGAGCTTCTCGACGCGCTCGAGGGACGTCGCTCGATGGAGACTATCGGCGGTCTCTCGCACAAGCAGGACGGGGTATTTCGTCACAACCCGACGCGACCTCTGGAAGACGTTCGGGAGATCGACTTTCCCGAGCGGGACCGGCGCGTTTTTCGCCACTATCATTTCTACTTCGACAAAGCCGACGTGATGGAAACGTCGCGCGGATGCCTCCTGCGCTGCAATTTTTGCTCGATGAACCAGATGTACGGAACCACGTTCCGCACCTACAGCATCGACCGGGTCCTCGCCGATATCGAGGGGATGTACCGCAGAGGCGCGCGCCACGTCTTCATTCTCGACGACAACATCACTCTCGACGTCCCCCGCTTGATGGACCTCTGTGACGGCATCATCGGGCTGAAGCGCCAGAAGATGCAGTTCGTGATCCAGGCGAGCTGCGCGGGAATCGCGAAGGATCCCCTCCTGCCCCGAAAGCTCGCGGACGCGGGCATCACCCAGGTGTTCCTCGGCATCGAGAACGTCGACCAGGACAACTTGATGCAGATGAAGAAGGGCAAGATCGTGGGGGTGACCCAGGTGGCCGTGAAGCGCCTCATCGACGCGGGCATCATCGTGGCGGGCGGAATGATCGTGGGCATGGTGGACGACGACGTGGCCGCCATTCGGCGTAACTACGAGTACTTCGTGGGGATGGGAATCCACAACATTCTCGATCAGATCATCACCCCCTACCCCGGCACCGAGATGCGCACCAACCTCATCGCCGACGGGGTGGTCACGAACCTCTACGACTACAAGTGGTACAGCGGCTACTGGCCGCAGGTGCGGACTCACCATTTGTCTTCGAAGCAGATCCTCTTCGAGAAGTGGAAGGCGCGGCGGGACTTCCTGGGCGTGTGGTACGCCGACGGGGAGTTCCGGAAGAACTATCCGCGATGGTCGTGGCTCTGGAACAACGTTCTGAGGCGCATCATCCTGGCGAACGAGCGACGGATGCTGTGGATGTACGGAGAGAAAGGCCGGTTCCGGCGTCAGATGATGCAGTGGGCCCGGCTGAACGACTTCTTTTCGGACATGGCGCTCGATCCGTCGTTCTTCGACCCGGACGTGGAAGGACCCGAAAGCATCGGCGACCCGCTGGCGGACCTTGACTACGGGGCCGCACCTCGCAAGGACGGGTCGACGGAAGGAGTCTTTGTCAGCACCCGGGAGATGAGGTGGAGCCAGAAAGGAGCGGAGCGCGAGCGGGCTTCGAGCCCGCCTCGGCTCGGCGCCAACTTACAGCCGGTGGAGGGGAGCCCCGCGGCGGCGGACCGATCTCAGGGCGCGTAGCTGGCGTAATCGACGTGGTCGCCGTCCCTGAGATCTCGGCCCCCCCCCTGTCGCTCCAGGAAATGCGCCGAAGGTTGGCGGTCGACTCTTTGATCGACCGGGTGTCGCAAGGTACGGCGCTGGACGGTCTCAAGAGTGTTTTCAGCCTCGCTGGCGCTATGGAGAAGGGGTCTTTGTCTCCGTTCGCGGCTGGGACTCCCAGAATGGATAGAACTGATACCAGAGGTGCGGGTATTGTCGGATTTTCGCCGCGAGCCTATCGGCGATCGCCTGGGTCGCGCTGCGCAACGTGTCCTCGCTGTCGCCCCCTCGCGTTGCCCATACCGGCTCATCGAGGAAACATTGAAATCGACCGTCGGGATGCCGGACGATCCACGGGGAGAGCATGGGAGCGCCGCTGAGGCAGCTCAGCAACGACGGCGTCTTCAGAAAATGGGCCTCCCGGCCGAAAAAGTCGACGGCGAGCTGATCCCGTCCAAGATGCCGATCCAGAAGCATGGCGACGATCCGATTCTCGGCCAGGCGCCGCCGTATCTGCAGCGCCGTATCAATACTCTGCCGTACTTCGATGAGCTCGACGCCCAGAGAAGTCCTCATATCCGTTCGGATGCGGTTCACCCCCTCGCTTGGCTCCGCCATGGCCACCATCGTCAACGGGTAGCCGAAAAGCTTTCGCAGGATCACGGCGCCGAGCTCCCAGCTGCCGAAATGGGCGGCCACCAGGAGGATGCCTCTCCCCTCGGCCAGCAGGCGATCGAAGATCCCTCGATCGAGATTGGTGATTTTGCTGGCGAGCACCTCGGGCGGCGTCGAGAGGCTCCGGATGAAGTCGATGGTGTCGTAGGCGTAGCTGCGATAGGTCAGAGCGGCAAGCGCTCGGATTTGCCCTTGGTCGAGCCCGGGGGACACCTGACGAAGATTATCGACGAGTGCTGAAGT